>JANLTQ010000236.1:0-9281 GCA_031363005.1 Acidimicrobiia bacterium
CGACTCGATCGAGAGGGGCCCGACCGGGACCACCGCTTCGCCGCTGAGCCCGAGTGCCACCCGGCTCGTGGCGAGCACGTGGACCCGCCGGTTCGGGATCGTGCGCATGGCATCGAGCAACGCGCCGACCGCTTCTAACACGTGCTCGCAGTTGTCCAACACCACGAGCGCGTCACGTTGGGCGATGGACCGAACCGCATCACCCGGTCGCAGGGCGTCGACCTCCACATCGAGCGCGCGGGCGACGAGCGCAAGGATCGGCGCGGCGGCGTCGACGGCGGCCAACTCCACCCACGGCGCGTCACCAGAACGAGACTGCGCCGATTGCGCGGCGACGACCCGCGCCAGCGACGACTTCCCGACTCCTCCGGGCCCGACCAACGTCACGAGTGGTGCTCGTTCGAGTGCCGCGTGCACCGCCGCCAGGTCGTCGGCGCGGCCGACGAGATCCTCGAGCCAGTGCGGCGCCGACGCGCTCGCGTTGATCGTGACCGTCAACGGCGCAACGAATCGGTAACCACGACCGCGCAGGTTCTTCACCGTGTGTTGGCGTGCACCGTCGTCACCGACGGCACGCCGCACCTCTTTGATGCGAGTGGTGAGACCGGCATCGGAGAGGAAGCGATGGCCCCATACCTGGTCCAGCAACTCGATCTTCTCGACGACTCGGTCCCGATGTTCGACGAGGTACACCAGGAGGTCGAAGGCCTGCGGCTCGAGATGAACCGGCGTGTCACCGCGGGTCAGTTCCCGGGTTGCCGGAATCAACTCGAGATCGCGGAACCGGTACACCGCTGAGACTGTGCCAGGTCGAGAGTGACTATCGCCACGATCAACCACACCGAACATCGTGAATTCGAGACGGAACGTATGTTCGATCTGGATTCGCCGCCGGGTAAGGTGGTGTGATGGCGGAGCGGAAGCCGAAGGCAGCGCAAGCAGCAAAATCGGTGAAACAGGCAACGACGGCGACGAGCCGGACCGTCGCGAAACCAACCAAGCGAGCGCCCGGGAAGAAGCCGGCGGCACCGGCGGTTGCGGAGCCCGTGGCCATCCCCCGTACCGCCAAGACCGTCAAGCGCGCCACACCCACGAAGCGCGCCGTACCTGCGCCACTCCCGAAACCGCCGCCGCACGGCGAGCCGGACATGATCTCGGTCCGCGGCGCGCGTGAACACAACCTCCGCAACGTCGACATCGACCTGCCCCGTGACCAGCTCGTCGTCATCACCGGCCTCTCCGGCAGCGGCAAATCCAGCCTCGCCTTCGACACGATCTACGCCGAGGGCCAGCGTCGGTACGTCGAGAGCCTGAGCAGCTACGCACGTCAGTTCCTTGGCCAGATGGACAAGCCCGACGTGGATTTCATCGAGGGCCTCTCGCCTGCGATTTCGATCGACCAGAAGTCCGCCGGACGCAACCCACGGTCGACCGTCGGCACCATCACCGAGGTCTACGACTACCTCCGCCTCCTGTACGCGCGCATTGGCATCCCGCACTGTCCCAACTGCGGCCGACTCATCACCCGCCAGACGCCGCAACAGATCGTCGACCGCGTCCTCGAACTGCCCGACGGAACCCGGTTCCAGGTCCTCGCACCCGTGGTGCGCGGCCGCAAGGGCGAATACGACGGCATGCTCGACGAACTCGCGCAGCAGGGGTTCACCCGTGCGCGCATCGACGGCGAGACCGTCGAACTCGCGGATCGTGGCACGGACCGGCTCGCCCGCTACGAGAACCACACCATCGAGGTCGTGGTGGACCGACTCGTTCGCCGCGCCGGCATCGAACGCAGGTTGACTGATTCGCTCGAGACCGCGCTTCGCCTCGCCGAGGGTGTGGCCGAGGTCGAGATCGTGCGCCGTGACGACGCCGAGAGCGCGGGCCAGACCACCCTGCCCGGCACCACCGCCAAGCCTGGATCGAACGCCGCGTCGCCCGACGAAGAGTCCGAGATCCTCACGTTCTCGGAGCACCTCGCGTGTTCGCACTGCGGACTCAGCTTCGACGAGCTCGCGCCGCGCAACTTCTCGTTCAACTCTCCCTACGGCGCGTGTGACCGCTGCGACGGTCTCGGCACCCGCTTCGAGGTGGATCCCGAACTCGTCATCGGCGACGACGACCTGTCGATCACCGGCGGCGCGATCTCGCCGTGGAGTGGGTATCGCGGCGAGTACTTCGGGCGCGTGCTCGAAGCGGTCGGCGACGAGCTGGGGTTCTCCACGAGTACGCCGTGGAAGAAGCTGACCAAGCCCCAGCAGAAGGCCGTGCTCTACGGGACCGGCAAGGTGCAGGTGCTCGTCAAGTACAAGAACCGGTACGGCCGCAAGCGCGAGTACAAGACCAAGTACGAGGGCGTCATCCCGTGGCTCGAGCGTCGGCACAGCGAGGCCGAGAGCGACCGCAGCCGCGAGCAGATCGAGGGCTACATGCGTGAGGTGCCCTGCGGTACCTGCGGTGGCGCGCGCCTCAAGCCGGCATCACTCGCGGTGCTCATCGGTGGGAAGAACATCTCCGAGGTCGGCAACCTCTCGATCCGCAACACGGCCGCCTTCTTCGCCGAGGTCGAGCTCAACGAACGCGAACGCCTCATCGCCGAACGCGTGCTCAAGGAAGTGAACGAGCGGCTGAAGTTCCTGCTCGACGTCGGGTTGGACTATCTGAGCCTCAACCGGTCGTCCGGCACGCTCGCCGGCGGAGAAGCGCAGCGCATTCGGCTGGCGAGTCAGATCGGCAGTGGTCTCGTCGGCGTGCTGTACGTACTCGACGAGCCGTCGATCGGGCTGCACCAACGGGACAACCAACGCCTCATCGACACCATGATCCGCCTCCGCGATCTCGGCAACACGGTGATCGTGGTGGAGCACGACGAGGAGACCATTCGCGTCGCCGACCACGTGGTGGACATCGGGCCGGGCGCGGGGGAGCACGGCGGCGAAGTCGTTGCGCAAGGCACGCTCGCGGATCTGCTCGCCGAACCGCGCTCGTTGACCGGGCAGTACCTGTCGGGCGCTCGCGAGATCCACGTCCCGGATCGCCGCCGCGAACCGGGCGACAACTGGATCACCGTGCGGGGCGCCAAGGAGCACAACCTGCGCGGGCTGGACGTCCGCCTGCCGCTCGGGTGTTTCGTTGCAGTGACCGGTGTGAGCGGGAGCGGCAAGAGCACGCTCGTCAACGACATCCTCTACCACTCGCTCATGCAGAAGATCTACCGGTCCCGCACGGTGCCGGGGAAGCACAAGAGCGTCGACGGTGCGGACGCGCTCGACAAGGTCATCAACATCGACCAGTCGCCGATCGGCCGGACCCCGCGTTCGAACCCGGCCACCTACACCGGCGTCTTCGACAAGGTCCGGGCGCTGTTCGCGGCCACGCCCGAGGCGAAGATCCGCGGGTACCAGCAGGGCCGCTTCTCCTTCAACGTGAAGGGCGGCCGGTGCGAGGCGTGCGCGGGTGACGGCACCATCAAGATCGAGATGCACTTCCTTCCGGACGTCTACGTCCCGTGCGAGGTCTGCAAGGGCGCCCGCTACAACCGGGACACGCTCGACATCACGTTCAAGGGCAAGAACATCGCCGAGATCCTCGACCTGTCGTGCGAAGAGGGCGTCGAGTTCTTCGTGAACCAGCCCGCGATCGCGCGGTGGTTGCAGACGCTCGTGGACGTCGGCCTCGGTTACGTCCGGCTCGGCCAACCCGCCCCCACGCTCTCCGGCGGTGAGGCTCAGCGCGTGAAGCTCGCCACCGAGCTCGGCAAGCGCTCCACCGGCCGGACCATCTACATCCTCGACGAGCCCACCACCGGTCTTCACTTCGAGGACGTGCGCCGGTTGCTCGGCGTGTTGCAGCGGCTCGTCGACATCGGCAACACCGTGTTGGTCATCGAGCACAACCTCGACGTCATCAAATCCGCCGACTGGATCGTCGACCTCGGCCCCGAGGGCGGCGACGGCGGGGGACTGGTCATAGCCGTTGGCCCACCCGAACACGACGCCAAAACCGCCGACAGCTACACCGGCCAATACCTCGCCCCCATGCTCGCCTCAAAGTGACCGACCTCACCCCCACCGAACCCTCCCGAGCGGCCAGCGTGGCGGAGGTCGGAGCCGCAGCGTCAGTGACACGCGACGTGACGTCCAACCAAGCGTCGCCAGACCCGGCGGAGACCGGAGCCACCATGGGGTCGACGAAGTCGCAAGAGCGGGAATATTGGGAAGAGCATGCGCAGTGGTGGCAGGACGAGTTCACGGATGGGGCGGATCCGGAGTACGTCGAGCAGATTCTGCCGATCGTGGCCGAAACCCTCGGCGGTGCGACGCGAGTCCTCGACATCGGGACCGGTGAGGGTCAGCTCGCCCGCCACCTGATGGAGGCGGGGGTCCGGACCGCGGTCGGCATCGACCCCTCCGAAGCCCAGACCCACGTCGCCCGCGAACGCGCCGGCGGCCCTCAGTACGCACGGGCGGCCGCCGATGCGCTCCCGTTCCCCGACGCCAGCTTCGATGCCGTCGTCGCCTGCCTCGTCTTCGAGCACATCACCGCGGTCGACGAAGCCATCGCGGAAGTGGCCCGAGTCCTCGAACCCGGTGGCACCTTCCTGTTCCTGCTGAACCACCCGCTGTTGCAGGTCCCGGGCAGCGGTTGGATCGACGATCACATCCTCGACGAGCAGTACTGGCGCATCGGGCCGTATCTCGTCGAGGACGTCTCCATCGAGCAGATCGCTCCGGACGTCCACCTGCCGTTCGTCCACCGCCCGATGTCACGGTACGTGAACGCCATGGCGGACCGCGGTCTCATGCTCCAGCGCATGCTCGAACCGGCCCCGCCCCCGGGTTTCCTGGCCAAGGCACCCGAGTACGTCGAGTCCGCTTCGATCCCGCGGCTGCTCGTCTTGAACGCACAGCGTCGCTGAAGTCGGCCTCGTCTGAGGCCCGGTAATTGCCGATAGACCAGGATGCGTCGTTCCGCGCGCCTGCTGCTCTTCCTCGGTGTCGTGGCCGCCGTCGCGGGCTTCGCCAAGGTGCACGCGGTCTCCCACGCCTACGACCTGACCAGTTCAGCCCGGATCGGCTGGTCGATCGCGTACGTCGCGGTGATGCTCGTCGCCGCCTACGCCGCGGGTCTGCCGTCGCTCTCGCCCGGCCGCAACAAGCTCCTGGTGTCCGCCGGTGCGGGCGTTCTCGGCGCGACCCTGATGTCGCTCATCACGCTGACAGCCGGTGGCCAACTCCTACCCCGGCTCGTGATCTTCGGAGTGGCGGCGGTCTCGGTTCCGTTGTTCGTCGTGTGTGCCGCGGTCGCCGAGGGCGGCCGTCAACGCGCCGAAGCACGAGACCGCATCATCGTGGTCGGCGACAGCGACGAAGGCGATCTGGTCCGCACCGAACTCGCAGCATCTCCGGAACGACCTGCGGTCGTGGTCGCCGCGTACGACACCGCGGCGCTGATCAGCGGTTCCAACCGCCTTCCGCTGGTGCGCGCGTCAGAGTCGCTCGACGCGTCGGTCGTCGTCCTCAGCCGGAGCGCCTCAGAACTGGAGTACATCCTCGATCAGGTCGCCGCACTCCATCGGCGCGGCGTGCGGGTCCGGACCCTCACAAACTTCTACGTCGAGTGGCTCGGCAAGCTCCCGATCGCGGAGTTGGAGCGCGGTTCCATGCTGTTCGACATCGGCGAACTCCACGGCCGCCGCTACGCGCGCTCGAAGCGCCTCTTCGACATCGCTACGGGCGCGCTCGGCACCGTGGTCCTCGTTGCGGCCTTGCCGCTGATCGTGCTCGGCGATCTGCTCGGCAATCGTGGCTCGCTGTTCTACCGCCAGCCGCGCGTCGGACGAGACGGGCGTGTGTTCACGATGTGGAAGTTCCGCACCATGCACACCGACCACGACGGATCAGAGTGGACCGGCACCGACGATCCTCGCATCACGTCGTTCGGCCGGATCTTGCGCAGAACCCACCTCGACGAGCTCCCCCAGGCAATCAACATCCTCACGGGTGATCTCAGCCTGGTCGGCCCGCGTCCGGAGCAACCGCACTACGTGGACGAGCTCACCGACAAGATCCCGTTCTACGACCTCCGTCACCTCGTGCGCCCCGGCCTCACCGGATGGGCGCAGGTGAAGTTCGGCTACGCCGGCGACGAACGCGACGCACTCGAGAAGTTGCAGTACGACTTCTTCTACCTCCAACGTCAGACGTTGGGACTTGACGTGCGGATCGTGGCCCGCACCCTGCGTGATATCGCCGGTGGCCGCGGCCGATGAAGCCTGCCCAATCCCTCGGGCGCGCGCTCGCTTGGTCAACCGTCGGATCGGCCGCGTCGCGCATGGTCGGCGCCGTCGGGGGAGTCCTGGCAGCACGGGCGTTGACGCCCACGGGTCGGGGTGACCTCGCCGTGCTGGTCGTGCTCGGGGCGATGGGTTCCATCATCGGCGCGGCGGGAGTTCAGTTCTGGATCACGCGTGAGGTCGCGCGTTCCCAATCCCTCGGGCTTGCGGCGGCCGTGGCATGGCGTCACTCACTGACGGTCGGAGTCGCCTTTCTCGCCGTCGCGGCCATCGTTGCCCCGTTCGTCGTCGGCCGGCTCGTCGCGGCCGATGCGTACGCGGCGCTCACGGCCGATGCCATCACCGGCGCCATTGCGCTGGCAGTGCTGGCCATTCCCAATGGAGCGCGCGCAATGGGAATCTTCGCGGCCGCCATGACCGCGGGGGCCGCGGCCTATGCGGTCGGGGTCGGGTCACTCTTCATCACCGGCGGCGATGTAGCTGGCGTCCTGTGGTGTGCCGTCCTTGGAAACGTCGTCAGCGTGATCGTGGTACTGATCGCCCTCCGTCCTCATCGAGACGCGCGGACCGTGTCGCGCGAGTTGGCCGCACAGGGCTGGCGGCATGGAGTTCGCTTCGGGCTCGCCGGCGGCCTGGGAGAACTCGTGCTGTTCGGAATGCTCCGAGTGGACTTCCTGGTCCTGGCCGCGTTCCGACCGGCGGCCGAGGTCGGCGCCTACGCGATCGCGACCTCCTTGACCGAGATGCTCTGGGTCGTGGCCGATGCCAGCGCGCACGTTGCACTGCCCGCCGCCGCCGATGGCGCGGATCGCTCGGCTGCGGAACGACTTCCTGCGGTCTTCCGCATCACGACCGCGGTCGGGATCCTCGCCGCGATCATTGTGAGCGTGGCCGCACGACCCGTGATCGAGTTGATCTTCGGACCCTCTTACGCGAGCGGTGCGACCGCGGTTCCGTTCCTGGCCATTGCCGCGGTTGTCGGCGGCGGCTGGAAAATCCTCGCGGCCGAAGTGATGGGCGGGCGCGGGACACGGGCGCGTCTGATGACTGCCGGCGTCGGCATCGTCGCGATGGTCGCAGTCGACCTCCTACTCGTGCCCACCTGGGGCATGCGCGGCGCCGGTATCGGTGCGGCGGTCGGGTACTTCGCCGCGGCGGCCCTGATCGTGCGGATATGGAGTCGTGAGTCCGGCCTCTCGGCCCGTGAGCTCGTCGGGGTCCACCGTGGGGACCTCACCTCGATCTTCCCGAACCGTCAGCGTACGGAAGCAGTCGGCGCATGACGCAGACCCCCCAACCATTCACGGTCGTCGTCGTGGTGTACCACCGTTCGGAACCGTTGCGGCGGCTGCTCGGTGGCATCGTCGCCGATCCGGTCGAGCCCCAACCGCGTCTCGTCGTAGTGAACCTCGAAGATGATCTCGACGTCCGTTCGGTCGCAGAAGAGTTCGGTGCCACAGTGGTGGTCGCCCCCGATCGTGGGTACGCGGCTGCGGTCAACCGCGGTGCGCTCGAAGTCACCGATGGGATCACGGTCTTTGCCTGCGACGATCTCGAGGTCGACGCGACCTCGCTGCGACAGCTGGTCGACACGGTGGCGAGCGGTGCCGCCGACGTTGCGGTCCCGCGGATCGTGGATCTCGCGGGCCACGAGGAGGCGTCCATCCGCGCGCTCCCGACGCCCGGGAGGATCCTGTTGGAGTGGGCGTTGACGAGCGATCGCCCGCGCCCCGGCAGCCACCGAATTGAGAAGTGGCGACGGCCCCAGGTCACCGAACGGGTTGACGCGTTCGACGCGGCGCTCGTCGCGGTGCACACCGAGGTGCTGCAGCGCCACCCGCTCCCCGAGGACTACTTCCTCTATTGGGAAGAGATCGATTGGTGCTGGCAACTTCGAGACGCAGGGCAGCGCGCGGTGCTCGTCCCCGATGCGGTCGTCCAGCACGCAGGCGGTCGAGACGACGTGCGGGCCGACAAACAGCGCCTCCTGGCCCGGAATGCGGTGCGGTGCGTCTTCCGCACGCAAGGTCGCGCTGCCGCGATGCTTGCGTGGCCGATTGTGATCCTGTGGCAGGTACGACTGCTGGTGGTCGACGGACTCCGAACTCGGCGCGGCGGACGCAACCGCATACCCGCACGCGCCGCCGGGGTCGGGGCCGCGATCTGCGCGTGGCGGGAGTTCGCCGGGCCGGTCGGGCCCGGCCCGCGGGGCCACGAGGACGAGAGATGAGCGCGGTCGTCGTCGACTGGTTGGGTCGCGGTGGGATCGCGCAGACCACGCCGGAGTGGACAGACGCGTTGCACCGTGCCGGTCACGAATCCGTGGTCGTCACGCGTGGCGAACGGGAGTTGACGGGCGCGCAGGTGCAGTCTCCGACCGAAGGCCCGCATGCGCTCGTCACGCATCGACGAGTTGCCCAACTCGCGGCGGGAACAATCATCGAGCGCGACCCCGACATCGTGGTGGTCCAGAACTACGTGATCCCTTCACTTGAAGGCGCGCTCGATCGCGCGTTGCGGACCTCGCGTGCGCGTTCGGTGTTCGTCGTCCATGATCACCGCCTGCATTCGCGCGCCGCAGGAATGCGCGCCGGTTTGCGCACCCGGCTACGCGCCGCAGACGTCGTGGTCACCCACAGTCACTACGTGGCCAACGCGCTGGCGGACTACTCAGGTCGAACCGACATCGTGGTGGTTCCGTTGCCGGTTCCGCTCGCGGTCCCCGGAGGGACTTCGCAGCTCGAGGCCAGCACTGCCGCCACGGCCATCGGATTCGGCGTCATGCGCCGTAGCTACAAGGGCGCCGACCTGATCAGCGCGCTTGGTGCGCGTGGGGTTCCCGGATGGCGATTCGCCGTGGCCGGCACCGGAGCCCCCGTCGACCTGCCGGGGGTTCAGTCCATCCCCGGCTATCTCCCGACCCGGGACCTGGCGGCGACGGTCGGGGACGCGTCGGTCGCGCTCTTCCCGTATTCGTTCGCAACCC
>JANLTQ010000474.1:0-9916 GCA_031363005.1 Acidimicrobiia bacterium
ACCCGCCGTCGCCGTCGCGGGCTCGACCGGCCAGCCGGGAGTCCGTGGAGATCCATCGGTTCAGTAAGCCGCGGAACATCCTCCGAGCGCGCGGTGACAGCCCGACCGGGATCGACATCTGCCTGTGCGGGAGCCCCGACGGGAGGTCGACCGGGAGGTCGGGACAGGAAAGTCCCGTCAGCCGAGATTCAAGGGGAGGATGGTGCGCCCGGTTGGAAAGGGGCAGCCCACCGACGGGAGCTTCGGCGCGATGCCGGCCGGGAGGTCGAGCGGGAGGTCTACGCCGTCACGGGAAGGCGGTCAGTCGCCACCGTGGCGCTGGATCGGCAGCACTGCGGCCGCCCGCGCCGGTTTCGTTCTGCTGATCACGTCACTCAATGCCGCGGCGATGACTTCGTCCCGCTCGCGGCTCGCGTGTTGATAGATCAGCGCGGCGCGTGGAGACGCGTGCCCCATACGAGACATCAACTCTTTGGTGCTCGCCCCGGTTGCGGCCGCGAGCGTGTTCCCGGTGTGACGCAGGTCGTGAAACCGGAGCTGCTCGAGGCCGGTGAGGCGAGTCGCTCGACGCCAGGCGGTGTAGAGCGAGGCACGGCGAAACGGTTGACCTTGTGTACCGGGGAAGACCAGATCCTCGGCGCCGGGGAGACACCAGGCTTCGAGATGCGCCTCAAGTTCCGGCATCAACGCGGGTGGGATGGACACGAGGCGGTGACCGGCGTCGCTCTTCGGCGGTCCGATCACCAGCGTGCCGTCGGAGAGCTCTTGAAGTTGTTCGACGACGTGCACCGTCGCGTGAAGGAGATCGAGACGGCATCGCTTCAATGCGCGTAGCTCGCCGAGTCGAAGTCCCGTGAAGGTCGCGGTCAGCACGAGCACCCGATACCGAGGGTCGATGGCGTCGGCGAGCGCGAACACTTCCTCGACCGTCGCGATGGGCCGCTCCGCCGGACGCTCCACGCCGGCGTTCTTCAACACGCATGGGTTCCGACCGATCAGACCGTCCTCGAGTGCCGTCGCCATGATGGCGCTGAGGAGTCGATAACACTTCGCCACGGTCGGCTTCCCGGGTCGGCCCTTCGTGAGCATGTCGGCGTGCCAGGTTCGAACCCTGGCGCTGGAGAGTTGGGCGAGCTCGAGATCTCCGAGCGCGGGAAGGATGTGTAGGCGCAGCTCGCCCTCGTAGAGCTCGACCGTGCGGGGCCGCAGATTCGGACGCTCCCGGAGCCACCGGGTCGCGTAGTCACGAACGGTGACCTTGCCGGCCTCGGGATCGACCCAGACGCCGCGCTCGATGTCCGTGCGCACGCGCGCCAGATAGATGTCGGCGTCGCGTTTGTTGCGGAACGTCGAGGGCGCAACGTGGGTCACCGCGTCGACCCGGTAGCGCGCCTGATAGCGACCGGACGGGAGCCGGCGGACACTTCCCCACGACGTGCGACCTCGTGCCATTGGTTTCACTGTGGCACGAATGTGGCACGCCGGCAACCGCACCGGGAGACGGATCGGCCTCTGCCGCCTCTGACCTGCGGTTTTACTGGAGCGGGTGACGAGAATCGAACTCGCGTTCTCAGCTTGGGAAGCTGATGTTCTGCCTCTGAACTACACCCGCAGAGCCGCTGACTATACGCGTCGTGGCCCCGGGATGATCCCGGGGCCACGAGCATCGACAGGGAGATGTCGTTTAGCCGTGCAGCAGCGCGATGTCGCGTGCGATGTTCCAGTTGACCCAGTACGGACCCGCTGTCACCGTGGCGGGCGGACCGTTCGGGTTGACCCCGAAGCCGTGGGTGCCGCCCCAACCGTCGACGGTCAGGCCGCCGGTACCGTCGGCAACGAGCGCACCACCTTGCATCGGTACTGCGGTGACGAGCGCCACGGAGTTCGGTGCCGCCGGTGTGGCGCCACCGACGAACTTGAACGGCCAGAGCTTGCCGGTGCGGTCGACGGTGTAGGCACCCTTCCCGTCCGGGGCGATGATCAGGCCGGTCACCCGGTCTTGGCCGGGGAAGTACGGGGCGTCATAGGCGCGCGGCGGGAGGGAGTTATTGCCCAAGGCAAACGGATGGATTCCGCCGGAGCCGTCGACGATGTACCCGCCCTTGCCGTTCGGCAGGATCGAGACGCCACGAGCGATGTCCCAGTTCTGCCAGTAGGGACCGCCGGTGGTCGTGACGGTGCTCGAGTTGCCACCAATGTTGAACTTGTGGAGACCACCCCGGCCGTCGAGGACGAGGCCGGCCTTGTTGTCGGGGAGGGTGGCCACACCGCGCGCGATGTCCCAGCCGACCCAATACGGTCCACCGTTCACGGCCGGCGGTGCCGGGTCGGTACCGATCTTCACGGCGTGGAGACCGCCCCAGGCATCGACGATCCACCCGCCGGGAGCCCCGGTCGGGATCTTGACCGTGATCGGCTGGGTCGACGACAACGTTCCGCCGCTGTAGGTGACCGTCAGCTTCGCCGTGAAGTTTCCGGGGTTCGGGTAGACGTGGAAGGTGTTCTGCGTCGTCGCGTCGACCGTGCCGTTGTTGTCGAAGTCCCACGCCCAGCTGAGCGGCGCGGCGCCGGTCGACGTGTCGGTGAAGACCACCGTGAGCGGCCGGTTGCCGGTGGCCGGCGCGGCGACGAACTGCGCGACCGCTGACCCGACGTCGTACTTGAAGATCGGGTGGTCACCGTCCGGGCGACTGTCGTAGCCGTCGGAGACCCAGAACGTGTCTCCGACGATCGCGAGGTCACGGGCGTCGATCATGCCGGTGTTCTTCAGGTTGAACTTCCAGTTGAGGTCCTCGGTCCAGTTCGAGCCGGAGATGTTGAACCGGTGAATGGTCGAGTCGGAGTCGGCCGTAGTGCGGCCCGATGCCGTGTTGGCCGAGGCCGTCGTCACGAACGCCGTGTTGGCGTCGGAGAAGTCGATACCGACGATCGACGACACCGGCAGGCTGATGTCCGGGCCGATGGTGTTGGTGGCGAAGTTGTAGGTCTTGATCTTGGAGCCCTTGCCCAAGTACATGCCGGTGCCCGGGCGCCAGCCCGCGGCGGTCGCGTCCTGACCCTCGGGGAGGGGCTGCCAGCTCGTCGGCTGGAACTTCCCGCTCTGCCGGGTCAGCTTGTAGACGGTCGGGTTGTAGGGCGGTTGGCCGGCGGGCGTGTTGCAGCACGCGCCGGAAGTGACGTAGAGGACGTCTGCCCCGGGGTCGTAGATGATCGACTCCAGGTCGTCCGTTCGGGTTGGATTCGACAGGGTTCCAGCCGGGATGGTGCCGGACCCCACAGCTTGCGCCGCCTGGAACGTCACGGCGTCGATCTTGGTCTTGTACGAACCGGACGACGAGCTGATCTCGTAAATGCGGTCGCCGTTGTCGTCGGCCACCCACATCGAGTTGTCCCCGGGAACGTACCCAAGGCCTTCGACGTCGCTTGCGTTCGAACCACCGCTCCACGGGTGCGACGACACGAGACCACTGAGCGACAATCCGGGAATGGCCGGGTTCACCAGCGCTCCCGCGGGTGTGCCGACAGATACGAGCGTCGCGAGCCCGACCGATGCTGCGATTGCGACGGACGAGAGTCGAGTACTGACTCGTTTCACCAATGCCTCCTGATTGCCCGATGATCTCCTGTGACCGCCCCGGCCACGAGAAGGGGACGTTCTATACCATTTCGACACCATCGCGCCACTTTCCGCGCGATACATCGCATTAGCGTTCACTGTCCGCAGTACCTTCACCACGTCAGCAATACGCGGATCACTCCGAGTGCGTGTGCTCGACGGTCCTCCCCTGCCCCAGTGGTTCTGAAACGCCGACTGCCCGAGCCTCCCAAACGGCGCGAACGTGGAGCAAGGCCTGCGGCATGATTTGTGGGTCTCGGCGCCACAATGATTCGTGCGCCCTACACAAATCCGGTGCGAAGGATCACGGTGGGGTCCGTCTCGCTAGAGTCCGGCCGTGATTTTGTCCGACCGCTCAATTCGCGAAGCGTTGGCTTCGGGTCGCATCGTCGTCGACCCGCTCGACGACCGGGATGTGCAGCCGTCGTCGGTGGACCTGCGCGTCGATCGATACTTCCGCGTGTTCCGTAACGACACGACTCCGTTCATCGACCCGAAGGAACCGCAGGAAGACCTCACCGAGATCGTCGAGGTCGCGGAAGGCAACGCGTTCATCTTGCACCCGGGTGAGTTCGTACTGGGCTCGACTCACGAGCGCGTCGGGCTGCCCGATGACCTGGTTGCCCGGCTCGAAGGTAAGTCGTCGCTCGGTCGGCTCGGATTGCTGATCCACAGCACTGCCGGCTTCGTCGACGCGGGTTGGGACGGTCACCTCACCCTCGAACTCAGCAACGTCGCCAACCTTCCGATCGCCTTGTATCCGGGCATGAAGATCGGCCAGATCTCGTTCTTCGAGATGACCACGGCCGCTGAACACCCCTATGGCAGCACCGAGAAGGGCTCGAAGTACCAGGGCCAACGGGGACCGACGCCCAGCCGGTACTACCTCAACTTCAAGAAGTAGGCCGGCCGTGACCGCCGAACCGGTCCGATGTGCGTGGGCCGGATCCGATCCGTTGATGGTCGAATACCACGATGGTGAGTGGGGCGTGCCCCAACACGACCGGGTACGCCTCTTCGAAAAGGTGTCGCTCGAAGGGGCCCAGGCCGGTCTCTCCTGGCGCACGATCCTCAACAAGCGTGAGGGCTATCGGGCCTGTTTCGCGGGTTTCGATCCGGCCCAGGTCGCCCGGTTCTCGGATGCCAAGGTCGACAAACTGGTGGCGGATGCGCGCATCGTGCGCAACCGCGCCAAGGTCGCGTCAGTGGTCACCAACGCCCAAGCGCTCCTCCGGCTGGAGGATGAGTCGGGCGACTTCGGTGAGTACCTCTGGTCCTTCGTCGACGGCGTACCTCTCCAGAACCGTTGGACCGACCTCGGCGACCTCCCCGCTCAGACCGATGTCTCAATGGCGTTGAGCAAGGACCTCAAGCGGCGCGGATTCCGATTCGTCGGCCCCACCACCATGTACGCGCTCATGCAGGCGATGGGCATGGTGAACGACCACGTGCTCACCTGCTTCTGTCACCCTTATTGCTCGTCCGCTCGCTGAGCCTCCCGGGAACCACCTGCCTCAACTCGCGGTCCCAACTCGCACCAGAAACGCAAGCCAGGACTTGCGTTTCTGGTGCGAGTTCGCAGCGGTCACGTCATGATGTCCAGGATGGGCTCCATCCGGCACGCGATCGCGGTCGTCGTCGTCGTCTCGCTCAGCGCGTGCTCGGGCAGCGAGAGCGCAACGGCCGCGCGTCCGCACGGCCCGCTCCGGGTGCGGGCGACGGGCCTGCTGATCCGGGACCCGCTCGGTGTGACCAAGCAAACCCAGATCTGTGTCGGCGCAGTGAACCTGACCCGGCCGCCACGCGAATGCGGTGGGCTGATCGTCAGGGGAGTCGACATCGATGAGCTCCGTTGGATGGACCGTCGCGACGGCGTGGTCTACGGCGGCGCGGAAATCGTCGGGACGTTGCGCCACCGGACGATCACCGCCACCGAGCCCGTCAGGCGATCGCATCGTCGTTGGTACCGGCCGCCGCCTTGGCCGCCGTCCGTCTTCGACCATCGTGGATCGTCCACGCTCCCCCCGCAGTCCGTGCACGAAGTCGACGCCTACGCCCGGCGGGTGTATCCGAATGAGTACAGCGGATACTGGAGCGGGTTCCGGGGTCATCGTCGGCCCTACGGGTTCGTCGGGAGCACGCGCCGATTGCGGACCATCGGCCGTGATCTTGCCGCGGCGTTCCCGGAGTCTCGGTTCTACATCGCCAAGCTCCGGCACCGCACCGCCGAGTACGAAGCGGCGATGAAGAAGCTGTCCGACGCCTACCCCGAGTTGCGCCAGCGTGGGATCTTCGTCTCCGAAGGCGGCGCCAGCATCGACTCCGCCGACGCGCAGGTGGAAGTGGCGAGCCGCGCGACCCTGCGTTACCTCCGCAAACTATTCGGTCCGTTGATCACGTTCACGAGCAAACGTTCCCGGCTCGGCCGTCGGTGAGCTAGACGCCGGGTGGCACTGCGGCGGTGACGGGGCCTGGGAGGGACGGCTCGGCTTCGAGGGCTTCGAGGATGACCTCGGCGATGTCCGAGACCACGACGTCCTCGACGCCTTCACCCTTCACGCCGTCGTCCATCATCACGTAACAGAACGGGCAGGCCACCGCGATGCGTTCGGCGCCGGTCGCCAGCGCTTCCTGCGCGCGTTCGACATTGACCTTCTTGCCGATGGTCTCTTCCATCCACATGCGCGCGCCGCCGGCCCCGCAGCACATGCCGCGGGTTCCGTTGCGCGGCATTTCCACGATGTCGATGCCGGCGAGTGAACCAATCACCTTGCGGGGCGCGAGGTAGACGTCGTTGTGGCGGCCGAGATAGCAGGAGTCGTGATAGGTCACGCGCTCGCTGAGCGACGCGCCGGCCATCGAGAGGCGGCCGTCCGAGATCAGCTGCATCAGGAACTCGGAGTGGTGAATGACCTCGTAGTGACCGTCGAGTTGCGGGTACTCGTTCTTCAACGTGTTGAAGCAGTGCGGGCACTGGGTGATGATCTTCTTCACGCCGAGCCCGTCGAGCGTCTCGATGTTCTGCATTGCGAGCATCTGGAAGATGTATTCGTTGCCCGAACGGCGAGCACTGTCGCCGGTGCACATCTCGGACGGGCCGAGGATCGCAAAGTCGATGCCCGACCGTTGCAACAACTTGGCCATGGCTCGGCTGGTCTTCTTGTTGCGGTCGTCGAAGGACCCCGCGCAGCCGACCCAGTAGAGGTACTCGTGGTCGAAGTCGCCGCTACCGGGCTCCACGATCGTGACGCCTTCGAGCGTGTCGGCCCAGTCGCCGCGCTCGCCCTGGTTCATGCCGTAGACGTTCCCGGTGTTCTCCATCGATCGGTACACGTTGCCGAGCGTGGCGGGGAAGTTGCTCTCCATGAGGGAGAGGTACCGGCGCATGTCGAGGATCTTGTCGAGGATCTCGATGTTCACCGGGCAGATCTCGTCGCACGCTTTGCACGAGGTGCAGGACCACAACTCCTCGGCGGTGATGCGCTCGAAGAGGTTGTTGGTGGTGACCGTGATCTCCTTGTCGATGCCGACGGGAGTGGAAACCGGTGGCGCGCCCGTGAGCGCCATCACCTCGCCGACCTTGTTCACGATCTCGCGAGGGTCGAGCGGCTTGCCGGTCGCGTGCGCAGGACAGACCGACGTGCACCGGCCGCAGATGGTGCACGCATCCGTGTCGAAGAGTTGCTTCCAGGTGAAGTCCTCGATGGTCGACGCGCCGAACGTCTCGAGTTCGGTTTCCATCAGGTTCGGCATGGGCTTCATCGCGCCCTTGGGCCGCTCGCGGTCCTTCAGGTACATGTTCATCGGGCTCGTGATCATGTGGCGCAACATCGTGGTCGGGAGGATCACGAGGAAGCCGAGGAACGCGATGACGTGCGTGGTCCACGCCCAGCGGTGAAGGTCCAACAGGGTGGAGGTGGACCAACCGTCGACGAGCGACGACAGCGCCCACCCGACGAAGGACCAGCGCTCGAAGTTCGCACCCGCGCCGAGCTCGTCGCGTAATGCGGCGATACGGAATCCCTCGACGACGAATCCCGAGACGCCGATGAGGAGGAACGTGATGAGGATGACGAGATGCTCGGGCTTAGTCTTGATTCGGATGCGGTAGGGCCGTTGCGCGTACCGACGCACGAAGGCCCAGAGGATGCCGCCGATGAACACGAGTCCGAAGAGGTCCGCCACGAACGCGTACGCCTCGTAGGTGCGGCCGTGCAGGAACTTCAACGAGTCCGGCATCTGGTGGTCCACTTCGAGGAGCACCGTCGCGATGAAGAGCACGAGGAAGCCGAAGTAGATCATCGAGTGCATGACGCCGGCGGCCGGGTCGCGCAGCAATGTGCGCATCCAGACCCCACGGCGGAAGTCACGGAGGCGACGGTGCACGTTGGTCTTGTTGGTGCGGCGGTTGTCGGGCTTGCCGCGCTCGTAGTTGCGGACCCGGAGCGACGTGAGCCACGCGGTCAGGAAAAGTCCGGTTGCGACCGCGAGGTAGAAGGCGACCTCGAGTGGCGCGGGGACGTTGATGAACACCTCGCGCGCGATCGACGAGTTGTCTTTCCATCCGGTGATCTCGGGTGCGACGCCTGACGCCAACGTGCCGAGCGACGCGGCGACGCCGATGCCGAGAACGAGCTGATGAGGCTTGGGCAGAAACCGACGGACTTTCACGGCGGCAAACTACCGCTTACTGCGCAGACCCAGGTGGTCCGGGCGGGAGTTACTGGACAGAGTGGTTGTCAGCGTCACGCAGACGCCGAGCCATACCGGTGAGAAGTTTGCGGGCGACGCCAGGAACTTCGTCGATGACGCCACCGAACTCGCGCTGGCCGAGCACCACGAGCTCCATGTCCGTCTCCGCGGTCACGGTCGCGTTGCGAGGGGCTTTGTCGAGGAGCGCGAGTTCGCCGAACGCGGCGCCCGGGCCGAGGGTCGCAACCTTGCGGCCGCGCCGTGAGACCTTCGCGGTGCCCTCGAGGATCACGAAGAACTCCGAACCGCTTGATCCCTCGCTGACGAGAACGCGGCCCGCGGCCACCTTCACGTCTTCGGCGCGCCGGGCGACCAGCCCGAGCTCCTTCCGGGAGAGTGCGGAGAACAGGGGCACCTCGGAAAGGTGGCCGATGAAGACATCGTTGCGAGCCATCGCCGGAATCTAGGCGCGACGTGGAGGTGAGCGACAGTGCGATCCACCGTGATGGTTCGGACCGAATACGACGGGGAATATCGGTGCGCGCTAGAAAGTTGTCAACGATCCACTCAAGGTTCCTATCACCGTCCGGTGTAAGTACCAGATCCTGCCGGTTTCGACCGGTTCATCCCCCCAAGTTCTACGGAGGCATCAATGTCCAAGGCCGTCGGTATCGACCTCGGTACCACCAACTCGGTTGTTTCGACCCTCGAGGCCGGAGAACCGGTCGTCATCCCGAACGCCGAGGGTGCGCGGACGACACCGTCGGTCGTGGCCTTCTCCAAGACCGGCGAAGTCCTCGTGGGTGAAGTGGCGAAGCGTCAGGCGATCACGAACCCGGACCGCACCATTCGCTCGGTGAAGCGTCACATCGGCACCAACTGGTCGATCGACATCGACGGCAAGGCGTACAACACCCAGGAGATTTCCGCCCGGATCCTGCAGAAACTCAAGCGTGACGCCGAGGCGTACCTGGGCGACACCGTGACCCAGGCCGTCATCACCGTTCCTGCGTACTTCGGCGACGCCGAGCGCCAGGCCACCAAGGAGGCCGGTGAGATCGCCGGTCTCGAAGTCCTGCGCATCATCAACGAGCCCACTGCGGCCGCGCTCGCCTACGGGTTGGAGAAGGACACCGACGTCACCATCCTCGTCTTCGACCTCGGTGGCGGCACGTTCGACGTGTCGGTGCTCGAGCTCGGCGAGGGTGTCTTCGAGGTCAAGTCCACCGCCGGCAACACCCACCTCGGTGGTGACGACTGGGACCAGCGCGTCATCGACTGGATGGTCACCGAGTTCAAGAACTCGAACGGCGTGGACCTCGGCGCGGACAAGATGGCCACGCAGCGTCTGAAGGAAGCGGCCGAGAAGGCGAAGATCGAACTCTCCTCGTTGCAGGAGACGTCGATCAACCTGCCGTTCATCACCGCGACCGCGGACGGACCGTTGCACCTCGAGCTGTCCCTGTCACGTTCGAAGTTCCAGGAGCTGACGCGCGATCTGCTCGAAGCGTGTCGCGGGCCGTTCGAGCAGGCGATTCGCGATGCCGGTCTGCAGATGAGCGGTATCGACCGCGTGCTGCTCGTCGGCGGCTCCACCCGTATGCCTGC
>JANLTQ010000383.1:0-4098 GCA_031363005.1 Acidimicrobiia bacterium
CACGCCGTCGAGCGCGCCGTCCGATACCTCGTGGGCGGGTGCGTCGAAAGTCACGACGCCGTCGCGCACTCCGATGATCCGGTCGCAGTGCGCGCGCGCCAACGTCACATCGTGCAGCGACACCAACGCGCCGGCGCCGGCCGCGGTCAACTCCCGAAGCGCACCCATGACCTCGGCACTCCACACCGGATCGACGGCCGACGTCGGCTCGTCGGCGAGGATGAGCTGCGGTCGGGCGATCAAGAGCCGTGCGACGGCAACCCGCTGCACTTGACCGCCGGAGAGCGAGTCCACGCGCTCGAAGATCAAATCTTCGATTCCGACCCGGCGCAGCACCGCCCGCACGTCGTCAGATCCCACGGGTGCCACCAGCGACCGAACCGACCGAGCGAGCGACCACTGACCGAGTCGCCCCGCATTCACGGCGTGGATCACTCGGAGCGGCCCGGGCAGGTTCGGTTGTTGCGCGACGATCCCGACCCGACCGCCGACCGATCGCCGGACCCGGGCGCGGACCGTGGCCAGGTCCACACCGAGCGTCTCCGCCCGGCCGGAGCGGGCCGCCACGATCCCCGCCGCGAGGGCCAAGAGCGTGGACTTCCCCGCGCCGGACGAACCAACGAGCGCAACGAGCTCACCGGGTCTCACCGTGAAGCTGACGTCGGTCAGGACCGGGTCGCGTCCGTAGTCGAACGAGACATCGCGCAGGTCCAAGGCCGGACTCGCGGTCGTCACCATCACCTCGGAAGTCGCAAATCCGGCCTGGGTATCGGTCAGCCCTTGATCAAGTTGAGCTTGCGACCGATGCTCTCGATCTTGTCGTAGTTGGCCGTGGTCGTGGTGACGAACCGACCGGCGGAGAACAGGTCGAGGATCGCCTTCTGGGCCGGATCCGCCACGTCGAGCGACAAGATCGCCTTGGTCAACGCGGTCGTGAACCCGGCGCCGAAGCGCGCGTCGAGTCCCGGGCGGGCGAGCCAGTGGTAGTCGAAGAACGTGGGCGTCCGAAAGACTTCAATGACCTTGCTGGTGTCGACGGTTTTCGCGGCCACCGCGGCATCCCACACCTTCGAGTTCAACGCGCCCACTTCGAACGTGCCCGCCTCGACCGCCTTGATCGTTGCGTCGTGACTGCCGGAGAAGCCGGGCTGACCCTTCAGGTCCTCGACCTTCACGCCTGCCTGGTCGAGGAAATACTGCGGCATCAATCGGCCCGACGTCGACGACTCACTGCCGAAGGTGACCGAGTGGTTCTTCATCGCGCTCAGCCCTGCCACCGAAGACACCTTCGCTACTCCGGCCGACGAGCCCGCGATGAAGACGCTCTGGAACTTGGAATCGATGTCGCGCTGTGCGAGCAACTTCGCGCCGGGCGTCTGCAAGCGCGCCTGCACGCCGGTGAGTCCACCGAACCACACGAGATCGAGGTCACCGAGTTGGAAGGACGACACCGAAGCTGCGTAATCCGTGACCGGCACGTAGTCCACCGGCACCTTCAACTCCGTGTGCAGGTACGTGGCCATCGCGCCGTAGAGCGCGGTGAGCTTCGCCGGGTCCTGGTCCGGAATCGCACTGATGTGCAACGTCTCCTGCTTGAATCCCTTGACCGCCGTTCCGGCCTTCGGCTTCGCCGCAGTACTGGACGATCCGCACGCGGTTGCGAGGAGCAGCGCACCTGCGACTCCCGCGATGACCCGGCTCGACCGGCGGAAGGCAGACGTCATGGAGGCACTCACTCTCTCGTTTGGGGTGCACCGCCCACCGGCGCGCTCAGCGCACCGTAGGACACCACCGCCTCCACCCGCTGGTCCCAGAACACGGTTTCGCGCCGCGTAAGACTTCTCAGCGCTACGGTCCTCGCCTCATGGACGGCCCGCAGCACTACGACCGGTTCGTCGCGCCATTCCTCGAGCCGTACACCGCCGCCAGCGTCGCCGCCGTGCCGACGGACGCGATCCGGGTGTTGGATCACGGTGCCGGCACGGGCGCCGTGACGATCGCGCTGTTGAGCGAACGTGCCGATCGGTCAGTGACCGCGCTCGACCCGAGCGCGCCGATGTTGGCCCGCATACCGGACAAACTCGACCCGTCCACCACCGAGCGATTGACGCGCGTGTGCGGCACCGTCGCCGACCTTGGGTCAGAAGTCCGCTTCGAGGCCATCACCAGTCAGATCGCACTCACCTTCTGTGCCGACATACCGCTCGAGCTCGCAATGCTGCGTGATCACGCCGAACCCGGGGGCGTCATCGTGATTGCGTGTCTCGGGCCACCCGAGACCGTTGCGGCCTTCACGCACTATTGGGAAGCGGCGAGGCGCGTGGATCCTGATCTCGCCGCCGCGCCGGACTACCCACACTTTCGAACTGCGGACCCTCGTGCGCTGGAGACGTTGATGGTCGAAGCCGGATGGCACGTCGACGGCGTCGATCTCATCGAGTCGTGGCGCCGGGTCACGCCGGACGAGCTCTGGACCTGGGTCAGCCGAGCACTGCCCCTTCGCACCACCGACGGAACGGTGCTGGGCTCTGATTCCGAAGTGATGCGTGATGAAATCCGGACCGAGCTACGGAGCGGGCTCGCCGACCGAGAAGATTCGGATGGCTTCCTCACCCTTCCGATGCACGGATGGCTGGTGCGAGCCCACAACTGACGAACTGCCGTGGGCCGAGCAGACCTGCTGACGATGATGGCGAGGATGATGCAACCCGACCGGGTTGCGCGCAATCACGCTCAGCGAATGCCGATCGCGGCATCGTCGCCGGGCGGTCGCCCTTGGATCAGCCGCAGCAGCAGATTGGCCGGGCGGCTGAGCGGCGCGGTGGTTCTCGAAATCAAGAGATCCGTATCGAGTTCGCCACCGCGCACCGTCGGACCGAACGGGCTCCAGAACGCGCCGTCGACGCTGATGCACAACTCGGCCGGAATCTGCTCGGGCGCAAACTCCTGACCGAGTCCGATATCGGCGGCGCGGCCGCGGCGCACAATCGGTCGAACGATGTGGTCTTCGTCCGGGACGCCGAGACCTCGATGCAACGCGCAGAGCCGTGCGTGATCGTCAGCGTCAAGCCGGTCCGGCTCACCGGTAGTGGCAATCCGGACGGTGATGCCGAGATCGCGCAAGCGCGGAATCGCGTCGATGACCTTCGCGAAGTTGTCCGGCCCCCGCATCTCGTCGTTGACGTCCGGATCGGGCGAATCGAGTGAGATCTGGAGCGCAATCGGCAGCTGCGCGAGCGGCGCCAGGTCGGCGAGCCGGGTCTCGTTGAACAGCGTGCCGTTGGTGAGGACGAGGGTGGGCAGATACTCGCTGACTGCCGCCAACGTCTTCGGGAGATGGCGGAGCAGGAACGGCTCCCCACCGGTGATCCCGATGTCCCGGTACCCAAGCTCCGCCGCCTCTCGCGCGATGCGGATCATCTCCTCCGGTTCGAGCAGGCGTTTTGCAACCCCGGGCGCGGACTCGGTCAGGCAGTACGTGCACGCGAGGTTGCAGTGATAGTCCGCGTACATCCACACCCGGCCCGGCAGGGTTCCGGCGTCGATCGCCTCGGCAATGGCACTCACGCGCTGAACCCGTCGGTCGCAAGGCGCTCGAGGGTCTCGGCGCCGAGCGGCAACCCGAGCCCGGTGCACAGCCGGTTCAACATCATCGTGGTCCCGATGAGCACGGTGATCTCCACCACGGCGGGATCCTCCCAATGGTCGGTCATTGCCGTTGCAATCGCCGCGTCGACGCGGCCGCGCCCGAGGGCGATCGCGTCGATCCAGCCGATGAGCGCACGCTCGGCGTTGTCAGTGAAGACCGCGACCCAATCCAGCTCGGCGCGCAATGCGCGCACTTCGTCGTGGTCGAGGCCGGCATCGGTCGCGACCACCGTGTGCGCGCCAACGCAGTACTCGCATTCGAGCAGCGCCGACGTCCGGAGGATGACGATCTCCTTGGCCCGCAACGGAACGAACGACGGCCCGAGCGTCGCACCGATGAACGGCAACGCCACATCGAACAACTCCGGCACCTGTGCGAGCACGGCCGTGATCGGGTCGGGTTGGCCATCGGCGAACGCACCCCGAGTCAGCAGCGGCGCCGTCGCCGCC
>JANLTQ010000409.1:0-2847 GCA_031363005.1 Acidimicrobiia bacterium
GGCGGTGGTGGCGCCGGTGGAGGCAACGGCGGTGCTACTGGTGGCACGGGCGGCGGCGGAAGCTTCGCCCTCTACGTCTTCAACTCGACCGTCACGTTCACGAGCGGTTCCGCTAACAGCATCGTTGCTTCGGGCAATGGCGCAAACGGCGGTGCAGGCGCGGCTGGCGCCACCGGCGGTACCGGCGGCGGCGGTGGCAACGGCGGCGACTGCAATACCGGTCAGGAGTACGGCTCGGGCGGCGGCGGCGGCGGCGGTTCGGGTGGCGGCGGTTCGGGTGGCGGCGGCGGCGGATCCGCCGGACCGTCGATCGCGATCTACGAGAACGGCACCGGCACCATCACGACGGCCGGCGCAACGCTCACCTTGACCAAGGGCACGGTTGGTACCGCCGGTGGCGGCGGCTCCGGCGGTGGCGGCGGCTCGGGTGGCGGCGCGGGCATCCGGGGCAACAGCAGTCAGGGCGAGAACTCCAACGGCAACGGCTGCTTCGCCGGCCAGAACGGCGCGACCGGTACGACCGGTACGACCGGTACGACCGGCACCGGCGGCTCGGGCGGCGCGACGTTCAACCTGAAGAGCTACATCGACGGGACGTCGACCCCGTAGCCGGCTGTCTCGGCCGTCTCGACCTCGGGCCCGCTCCTCGGAGCGGGCCCGTTGCGTTTGCGACGCGGCCTCGTGCTAACCCGCGAGGATCAGGCGGGCGTTCGGGTCCGCTGCGGCCAGGCCTGGTGTGATCGACGCAAGCGCCCATACCGCGAAGGCGCCGAGGTGACGTTGCGTGCCGTCGTCGGGCGCCGCGAACGAGCCGTCCGGACGCTGAGCGGCCACGATCGCACTCACGGCGGCGTCGGGAAGCTGACCGCCGAGGTAGGCGAACGCGGCCATGCGTTCGACCGCAAGGTCGTCGACCGGCGCGGCGGGATCGATCGCGCGGCCGAGCGCGTCGACGATCTGCTGGCGGAGCGCCGGCCCACCGGTCGGGGGGCAGCCGAGCTCGTGTTCGACGCCGAGCGCCAGTGCCGCGTGGGTGAGGTCGTAGTCGCTCGCGACGATCGCGGCGCGCAGCCGCGCCTCGAAGTCGGGCGGCGTGCCCGGGTCGCCGCACGCCAAGCCGCCACGCAGCAGCATGAACGCGGGGCGTGCCGGCTCGGTCAACGCGGCGGGCGCGACCCGAGCCGAGGGGTTCACGAGGCGCAGATCGGGCTGCGACTCGGCCTGCTCGGTCGCGGCCTTCTGCCGGGCGAGCTCGCGCGCCGGAGCGAACTCGGTGATTCCGTAGCGCCGCCCGACGTAATCGACGAACGCGAGGGTGAACGCGTCGGTCGTTTCGAGGTTCGCGGCCGACCACCCGATCGCGCGTGCGAGTGCACGTTCGACGTCGGCAGGACTCGCCTTCGGAGCCGGACGAGTGGTCGTCGATCCGACGGTGCGAGGCTCGCTGCTCCCGCACGACGCGGCCAACGACAGGCCGAGCGTTCCGGCGGTCAGCAAGGTCGCAATGCGGCGCATCGCGCGAAGGTTATCGAGGAGGTCACGGTCTAACGTCTTGCCGTGGCCCGCTCACTGGTGTTCGGTGTTGTGGCGGTGCTGACGGTGTGTGCCGCCTGCGCCTCCGACGGCGGCGGTCACGCGAGATCGACAACCACCTCGCGAGCTGCGACGGGCGTCTCGTCGTGGGTCCCCAAAACGCGCGCGTGCGACTCGGCGCGGCGTGCGGCCGACCCGCTGACCGAACCCACAGACATGAAGGACGCCAACCGCGCGCCGAGCTTCGTCGAGGTGACGTGCGCCGCCGGTCTCGACCTGCGCACGACGCCGATCGGCACGGGCAAGGACTGCATCGTCAGCCCGAGCACGCTGGCGAGTCGCTTCCCCGAGATTGCGTCGTCCTTCGAGGATCTCGAGTCGAAGTACGGCGGCTTTTGCCAGTACGAACGGTTCACTGGCGGCATCGCCGTCGGTGACGCGAACGGCGACGGCCGGCCCGACGTGTACGTGCCCCGGCTCGACGAACCGGGACGCCTCTTCGTGAACCGCGGTGGCGGACGGTTCGCCGACGTGACGGCCGAATCGGGGCTCGATGCGCGGCAGGACTCGAGCGTCGGAGCCGCGTGGGCCGACGTCGACAACGACGGCGACGAAGACCTTTTCGTCGGCGGTATCGGCACGCGTCGCTACTCGCTCTACGTCAACGACGGCGGTGCGCACTTCGTGGACGACGCTCGGATGCGGGGTGTCGCCGACGACCGCGGTGTCGTCCATCTCACCTTTTCGATCGCCGTCGGTGACTACGACACCGACGGATACGTCGACGTGTACTTCACCGAGTACTCGCAACGGCCCAAGGACTATCCGTTTCCTCGGACGCGGTCGCGCCTGTTCCACAATCGCGGCGGCTCGCAAGCGGGGACGTTCACCGACGTGACCGACGCCGCCGGCGTCGAGCCTCGTGACGACGGGGACGGTCGATACTCATGGGGCGCGACGTTCGCCGATCTCGACGGTGACCACCGGCCTGACCTGGCCGTGACCGGCGATTTCGGCAACAGTCTGCTCTTCTGGAACAACGGTGACGGCACTTTTCGCGACGGGACCCAAGCTGCGGGCGCGAACAGTGACAGCAACGGAATGGGGGCGACCACCGTCGACGTCGACGACGATGGCAGGCCGGATCGAGTCGTCACGTCGGTGTCCGACTCGCGAGGTTCGAGCGTGACGAAGGGAGGGAACTGGGACGGAAGCGGCAACCGCGTCTTCCACAACGACGGCAACCGGCGCTTCTCCGACGTCACCGATACCTTCGGAGTGCGGGACGGTGGATGGGGTTGGGGCGTCGCCGCG
>JANLTQ010000419.1:0-9376 GCA_031363005.1 Acidimicrobiia bacterium
CGCCGCGCGATCGCGAACGGGGCGGACGTCATCGGCATGGCCGGCGGCGACGGTTCCCAGGCCCTCATCGCTGCGCTCGCGATGGAACACGACATCGCCCACGTCTGTATTCCGGCGGGGACGCGAAATCACTTCGCTCTCGACCTCGGCCTGGACCGTGACGACGTGTTGGGCGCACTCGATGCGTTCGGTCCTGCCCACGAACGTCGAGTGGACCTTGCGTGCGTTGGCCACCTCGTCTTCGTCAACAACGTGTCGCTCGGCGTGTACGCCACGATCGTGCAGTCGTCCGAGTACCGCGAAGCCAAAGTACAGACTGCGATCACGATGTTGCCCGAGCTGCTCGGTGACGACGGTCCACTGAGTTCGATGCGGTTCTGTGGTCCTGACGGCGAGACCCACGACAGTGCTCCGCTGTTGCTCGTGGCGAACAACGCGTACACGCTGACCCGGCTCTCCGGCCTCGGTACCCGCAAACGCCTCGACGGCGGCGAGCTCGGAGTGGCGGCGGTGGAGATCGGCTCAGCCGCAGAGGTCGCCGGTTTCGTCGCGGCCGAGGCAACGGGTCAACTGGCGCGCTACCCCGGGTTCCACGAGTGGACTGCGCCGGAGTTTCGGGTCGAAGCCGACGGTCCGATCGAAGCCGGCGTCGACGGCGAAGCCCTCGTCTTGGATTCGCCGCTCGAGTTCCGATCGCTCCCCGGGGCGCTGCGGGTCCGCATCCCGACCCACGCGCCCGGTTGGTCGCCCGCCGCACTCGCTCCGCCGTCGGTCGGGTGGACGGTCCGCGCGCTGTTTCGCGTCCTGGCCGGCCGACCCCCAGCCCTCGGCGAACACCTCACCGACGCCTGAGTCACGAATCGTCGGGCCTGGGAGACGGGCCGACGGGAGGTAGGTCGAAAGCGCTACGGTCGGTCCGACTCGCCCCCGTGCGAGCCCACGACGAGCCCGAGGAGTCCCGATGAGTGAACGCACGTCGTACGCCCCCGGAACACCGTCGTGGGTGGATATGGGCAGCCCCGATCCGGCGGCATCGGCTGCCTTCTACGGCGCCCTGTTCGGCTGGACCGTCGACTTCGATGCTCGACCGGAGGCGGGCGGGTACGCGATGGCGACCCTGCGGGGCAAGAGCGTGGCCGGACTCGGTCCGGCGCAGAACCCCGGCATGCCTCCGTTCTGGTCGGTGTACGTGACCGTGACCAATGCCGACGCCGCGCTCGAAGCCGCGGCCGCTGCTGGTGCCACCATCGTCATGCCCGCGATGGACGTCCTCGACGCCGGACGCATGGGTGTGCTCCAAGATCCGGTCGGATCCTTTGTCTCGGTGTGGCAGCCCAACGCGCACATCGGGAGCGAGATCGTGGGTGAACCCGGAACCTTCGTGTGGAACGAACTCGCGACCACCGACATCGCCGCCGCGTCGGACTTCTACACCACTGTCTTCGGGTGGGGACTCGGTGACCTGCCGAGCGACGATGCGCGCGCGTTCACCGTTGGCGGCGAAATGGTGTGTGGCGCGCACACCGCCGGTGAGGGCGAGTTCCCGGCATGGTCGATCTGGTTCGCGGTCGAGGACTGCGACGCATCCACGGCGAAGGCCGTGGAACTCGGCGGCTCGGTGATGATGGCGCCGAACGACATGGACTTCGGGCGAGGCGCCGTCGTCGCAGACCCGCAGGGTGCGGTGTTCGGGATGGCAGTCGTGACCGACGGGGCGGTCTGACAGTTCGAATCTCGGAGAGTTTCAGGACCATCACGTCACAAGCGGAAGGCTGACCGTGGCGAGTGCAGAGTTCGTACGAATCGACCGAGACGAGGTCCGCACCCTGGTCGTCACCGGCGACGTCGACGCCCTCGCGCAGACCCGATTTCGGGCCTCTCTCGTGGATGCGCTGGTGGACCCTCCGATCGAACTTCGGGTCGACCTCACCGAGATCGCCTATTTCGAGGCGTCGTCGGTTGAAGTTCTCGCCCACTTTCTCAAGGTTGCGGCGGCCGCTGATGTCCGGTTGCGTGTCGATGCCGGCTCCGCCGTGCGAAACGCAACCGGCGAGCATGCCGATTCCGACTGGCTGCAGTCCCACTTCGCACCGTTCACCGCTCGGACGACCCCCAACTCTCCGCACCTCTGAGTCGTACGACCGGTCCAGGAGCGTGCACGAGATTCAGGTGTGACGGGCTCCGAGATCCTCGAAGGGACGCCAGAGGTAGCCGTCGGGATCGGCCACGACGAACTGACGGTTGCCGGCCTCGGTCGGACCCGCCTGCTGCCAACGACCGCCGGGCTGAGCAACGTCGACGTGGTACCAGCGCTCCTCCATCGGGATGACGATCTCGGAGCCGGCCCCAATCGCGCGCGTCAGCATCGCGTCGACGTCCGTGACTCGCAGCTGGAAGTTGATGCCGCGTCCGAATGGCACTTCGAGGGGAGCCGTGTGGAAGCGCCGTCCCGGTCCGGCAGCTTCCTCGATCATCAACTCGGCGCCGGGGCGCTCGAGGTAGGCGAAGCGCTCCTTCGGCCGCTCGAACAGGACGCGGAACTCGAGCACGTCGACGTAGAAGCGCAACGACGTCGCGAGGTCGCGGACATCAATCTCAGGTGTGAGCATCTGCTTCCCATTGGGCGAGTTCGCTGCGGAGCCATCCGTTCTCCCAGAAGCTCACGTCGCCCCCGTGGTCGAGCAGGTACCGATGGGCGTCGGCCATGAGCGTGCGGACGCGCGGGTCGTCCGGTTCCGTAGCGGCGACGGTTTCGCCGAGCTTGATCGCGAGCGGCGCGTCGCCGCGTGTGAGTGCGGCCTCGGCGCGGTCGAGCGTTGCTGCAATCCCGGCCACGGCGACGAGTTCGGCGAGCGCGGCCGGGGCGCAATCGGGATAGAGCTCGGTGGTCGAACCAAACGTGAACCAGCCGACGTACTCCTCCCAGAACGTGCGCACCGCCCAGCTCACCTTGCCGTAGCCCTGGCCGACCCGCAGTTCGGGGGGTAGCTCGATCTCGCGCATGAGCGTCCACACGTCGGTACCCGCGTTGAACCCCTCGAGGGTGCGATCGTGCACATAGGTCACGGCATCGTGAAGTCGTTCCAACGACCGTTCGATGAGGTCGGCGCCAACGATCGCGTCGTGTCGGCCCGTGACGAGCACGTCGGGCCGGAGCTCGCGCACCATCCGGTTCGTCGCGAGTTGCGGTTCGACGAAGCGGTACTTGTCGCCGCGGATCGTGTTGAGGTTCGGGAAGTGTGGGAAGAGTGGCCCGAACAGGTTGCTCACCAGCGCCACCTTGTGGTCCGGCAACCACACGACACAACAGTCGGTCGTCTCCCCCACCGCGGCGAGCAGCTCGATGCGCAACCCGTCGACGGTCATGCCGAGTCGGGCGTCGAAGGTGATGTCGGGCGTCGGCTCGGCCTGGGCCATCGAGACGCCGGGGTTCTCCGTGTGGATGCGCTTGGCGTCGGTGCCGAGCATGTCGAACCAGATCCCCGCGGTGCGCATGCGCAGACTTTGAATCCGCTTGTCGTCGGCCTGACAGGCGGGGTTGTTCGCTTGCGCGACGTACCGGGTGCCGGGTTCCTTGAAGAGGTCGACGCCACCCACGTGATCGACGTGGGCCTGAGTCGTGACGATCAGGTGGGTGGGGCCGGATCGCACTGCCTCGAAGAGCCGCTGGTGGTGGGGCGCCTCGAAGCCCATCCCGGTGTTCACGATGATGCGACCGGAGTCGGTGAGCACGAGGTAGGCGGCGGTCGTGCCGCCGGAGCGGTAGACGAGGCCGTCGACGATCGGGTACGCCGCGTCGTCGTAGGTGGGCGTGAGCAGTTCACGGCCGGGACGAGTGTCGATCAGATCGTCGACTCGCTGCTGGATGTTCACGTGACCTCGATTCGGACAGGAAAGCGGTCGAGGTACGCGCCGAAGCGGGCGCGGACCTCCTCGGGTGTCGTCGAGAAGTCGCGACGCAGGTCGTAGACGACGCGCCCTTCTTTGCCTCGTGGGTGCGCAGCGCGGTACGCCTCGATCTCGGCCCGTGCCGCGTCGGTCAGCTCGATGCCTGCGCATTCGTAGACCCGCTGCAGCGTCCCGAGCTCGTCGGCCATGTACTCGTCGAAGAACACGTCGACGGTGCGGTCGGCGGGCAGGAGGTGCCGGTCCACCAACGACGCGTCGAGCAGCACACCGATCCGTTCGGTCCAGTAGTCGCGATACCAGTCCGGCCGGGTGGTTCGGTACGCGGTCCGTGCGCTGTACGTCAGCATCGTGATCGTCGACTGCACCACCGCGACCGGGTCGCGATGGGTGACGACGATCGTTGCGTCGGGGAAGGTGGTGAGCAGCGGACCGATCTGCTCGAGGTGTTGTGGCGACTTGAGCACCCAACGCTCACGCGGCCGGTACCACTGCAGGATCTGCAGGACCTGCTTCATGTAGCGGTAGTGAGGGGTCTGATCGTGAGCGAGATAGGAGTTGCGCCACTCCGGTGCACGCGCCACCCACTCGAGGTTGTAACTCGAGAAGTCCGGCGTCATCAGCTCGATCTCCTCGTGCACGTGGTCGGGCGCCATCGGATGCATCGCCGCGACGAACGGTGCGCCGGCCTGCATCGCCTCCCAGGCCTGCTGGCAGCGGGCCCAGCGCGGATCAGTGCCGTCGGCGGTCGCGCGCTCGTCCGTATCCGGTACCGGTTCGTACGACTCCCACAGCGGCATCGACCGGAACCGCGTGTCCGCAGCAAGGAGGTTGACGAGGTGGGTCGTTCCCGATCGCGGCAGGCCGATGACGATCACCGGCGCGACGATTTCGATCTCGCCGATCTCGGGGTGACGGGTCAGCAGATGCTGGATCCGCAACCGGTTCGCCGCGTACCGCACGCAGTCGCCGAACATCAGCAACCGGCCGAGCCCGGTGCGCTCGGAATCCCCGTCCATCTCGGCGAGCTGCAGTCCCAGCCGTTCGCGGAAGTCGTCGGGCCCGAACTCCTCGAGTCCGGTCCGGTCAATGGCGGCATCACAGACCGCGTCGACGCTCAACACGGTGTGCTTCGACTCGCCGTAGTCGAGGCCCATTCGTTGCACATCGTTGAGCACCGGCGCGGCGAGGTCGTCGATGTGGATCTGGTCACTCATCGCAGGCGACTCACCGGACCTCTTCCATCGTCATCATCACTTTCCCGCAGTCCTTCGATCCTTCGAGAAGCGCGAGTCCCGCCCCGAAGTCCCCGAGCGGCAGCGTGTGGGTGATCAGACTCGAGAGGTCGCGCCGTGCGAGCAGGTCGACGGCGTCCTCGAACCGATCCGGGTATTCCATCGACCCGCGGATCGTGAACTCCTTCATGAGCAGGTCGACGAAATTCGTAGGGACCGGGCGATAGTGCAGAGCCACCACGACCATGCGGCCACCGACTCGACCGTTGCGCAGCACGTCTCCGAGTACCGCGTCGGCTCCCGATGCCTCGATGAACACATCGGTCGCAGCGGTCGGTCCAAACATGAACGGCGTCGTACCGTGGGAGCGCTTCAGCTCCGCCCACACATCGACCTCCGCCGGGTCGAGCACCTGCGCCGCACCCATTTCGATGGCGAGGTCTCGCCGCGCGGCACTGAAGTCGATACCGACGACGTCGGTGACGCCGCGATCCGCGAGCGTTGCGATCGCCATGAGCCCGATCGGACCGCAGCCGAACACCGCGACCGTCTCCCCCGGACGCGCCTCCGACTGGTTCACCGCCTGCATTCCAACGGCCAGAGGCTCCGCCAACGCTGCGGTCGTCAGCGGCATGTCGTCCGGCACTCGGAACAGCCGGCGTCCGCTGGCCGCCTCGGGCACGTACAGCAGCGGCGTGAGCCCACCCTCGGAACCGCCGGTCCCCATCGAGCCGGTTCCGAGGTCGGACGGGCACACGATCATGCGGTCACCAGCGGCAACATCGTCGACTTCGTCACCGACCCAGTCGACGATGCCGGCCATCTCGTGACCGAGCGGGATCGGGTGCCCAGGCGTCATCCCCATGTGGATGTACGACAGGTCGGTCCCGCAGATCCCGCACGCTGCGATCCGCACGAGCGCGTCACGAGGTCCGGGTTCCGGCACCGCCAGGTCGTCGAGACGCCAGTCGTTCGCGCCGTGCAACATGATCTGTTTCATCGGTGCGTGCACAACCGGTTCCGAGTTGAGCCCGCCCTACCTGTCCGTGGCGAGCGACGGATCTCGCGGCCCTCCACGCCTTCGGTTTCCGCCGGTTGATCCATGCGGCGCACAGTACGTCGAATGCGCATCCGCGGCGCGCGGCGCGCTCAATGTCGAGGTTCGAGCGCCAACTGGAGTTCGACCACCCAGGTGTCGCGTGGTCCGTCGCAATCGAGATATATCTCACGCAGCTCACCGGTCTCGTGTTCCTCGGACTCCGCGATCCACGCATGAAGCGCCGCGAAACCGGCGTCGAAACTGTCGCCGCGCATCACGGTTGCCGCGGCCCGCTCGGGGCCCCGAAGCTCCGTCGTCGAAACTCCGTCAACGTCGTACGACACGCCATCCGGGACGAGCAGCGCAGCCGTGAAGTCGATCGGTCCGCTCCCCCACTCGATAGCGATTGAGGGTGGAACGAAGTCCACGCCGAGGCGGTCGAGCGTCGCGTGCAACTGTGGCCAAAGACGACCGTGCGCGGCGACGATCCCATCCAGACCCGCGAGTTGTTCGCTGGCGGCGAGGACCCAATGTGGGTCGGTGCGCTTGACGATGACGTCGTAGTCGGCCATGTTCCGTTCCTCCAGATGAGCAATGCGAGTCTCGACCCGATCAAGTCGCTCAAGCCGCACACCCATGTCGCGCAGGGCAAGAATGCGGTGGAGTCGATGGATCTGCTGCGGTTCGTACCAGCGGTAACCCGTACTCGGATCGATCCAGTCCGGACTCAGCAGCCCGATGTCGTCGTAGTAGCGCAAGGTTCGGTGCGAGATGCGAGTGAGGCGCGCCACCGCTAGCGATTCCGAACATGGGTTCATCAAAGCGGTTGACGCGACGTCAGAGTCAAGTGATCCCGCATGAGTATCGCCCTGACCAACTCCCGGTTCTGGCGACGACTCCACGACGCAGATCAGCGACCCCGAAAGGCCGCTGATCTGTGAGTACGTATGGAGCGGACGACGGGATTCGAACCCGCGACCCTCACCTTGGCAAGGTGATGCTCTACCACTGAGCCACGTCCGCGTGAGTCAGTGAAGATAGCAGCGGACCCTTCCACCCCGTAGCCTCCGGCGATGCGCATCACAATCTTCGGTGGAGAAGTGCCAAACCTCGACGCGGCCGTCGCCGCAGCGAAACAAGTGGAAGCGGAGGGATTCGACGGCTTCTACCTCCCGCAGATTTTCGGGCTCGACGCGCTCACCACGCTCGCGATCGTCGGGCGAGAGGTTCCTCGGATCGAGCTCGGCACCGGTGTCGTCCCCACCTACCCCCGCCACCCGATGATGCTGGCCGCCCAGGCACTCACCACCCAGCAGGCCTGCGGAGGACGCCTCACCCTCGGAATCGGGCTCTCGCATCAGATCGTCATCGAGTCAATGTTCGGCTACTCCTACGACAAGCCGGCGCGGCACATGCGTGAGTACCTCTCGATCCTGATGCCGCTCGTGCACGGCGAGGCCAGCGCATTCACGGGCGAGACCCTCACTGGGAACGGCTCGATCGCGGTCGACGCGGCACCGGTTCCCGTCCTCGTCGCCGCCCTTGGGCCGCGCATGCTCGAACTCGCAGGGCGGTTGACCGAAGGCACCATCACGTGGATGACCGGACCGGCCACGCTGGAGTCCCACATCGTCCCGTCGATCCAGAAAGCCGCCGCCGACGCAGGCCGTCCGGCGCCGCGCGTCGCGGTCGGCCTGCCCGTGTGCGTGACCGACGACGCCGCCGGCGCGCGTGAGCGCGCAGCCAAGACCTTCGAGGTCTACGGCATGCTTCCGAGCTACCGCGCGATGTTGGACCGTGAGGGTGCGGCCGGTCCGGCCGATGTCGCGATCGTTGGTGACGAAGCGACCGTGGCGGCGGGGATCAAGCGAGTGGCCGAAGCCGGCGCCACGGACTTCTCCGCGGCCGAGTTCGCGACTGACCCCGAAGAACGCACCCGGACTCGTGAGCTACTTCGCTCGCTGCTGTGAGCGACGACACTGCGGCCGACGGGCCGAACGGTCCGCGCTCCCCCCTCGAACTGCTCGAGGTCATGGCGCGCGAAGAAGTGGTGATCAATGCAGACCTTCGTCACCTCGAGATCTACACGATGCGCGGGCTGCTCACGATTCTCTGGCACGGACCGGTCGACGCGGAACGCGTGGTCCTCATGTCCGGTGGTGGCATGGGTGGACTCCTCGGTCCGGCCGGCGGCCTGTACCACGACCTCGGCACTCGCTTCGCAGAGGCGGGCATCGGCACCCTGCGCGTCGGGTATCGAAAGGCGAACGATCTCGTGCGGTGTGTGCACGACGTTGCCGCCGCTGCGGACCTGGCCTCACGTGCGGGCGGCGAGAAATTCGTCACCGTCGGACACTCGTTCGGTGGTGCGGTCGCGGTGCAGGCGGGCATGGTGCTCGGGCAGCACTGCGCAGGAGTGGTCACGCTCTCGACACAGTCGGCCGGCTGTGAAGACGCACACATGCTGGGTGAGGACGTGCCGGTCTTGCTGTTGCACGGCGATCGGGACGAGATCCTTCCGCCGGACACGTCGGCCATGGTCCGCATGCTCATCGGCCACGGCGAGTTGGAGATTCTCCCAGGCGCCGGACACCTCTTGACCGAGGCGTCCGCGTATCTCCGTTCCCGGCTCGAAGACTGGATCCCCACCCAGCTCGGTTGATACCAGCCTCTCCCCCGTTTTGGCGTCCACACGCGCGCTCCCAGAGCACCTGAGGACGCCAAAATCGCACGTGGAGCCCGTCAGGGGCGGACGTCGACCAGAGTTGCGGTGGCGAGGAGCCAGTCTCGGGCGAGCAACGAACGAGTGACGCTCTCAGCGCGGTCGCGTCCGAGCTCGATCGCGGCCTCGGCAACCGCACGCGTCGAAGCGGCAAGGCGTGGACCGCTCGGCGGACTCGGTGCACCCCGCCCGGGCGCGAGATCGGCGGCCAACTCGAGAGCGGAGTCGTGGAGCGCGCGGTCGAGGTCCGGATCCCCGAGCCCGTCGTTCGTGCGATCGTCGGGGACCAAACCTCGAATCGCGACGATGGCGTCCGACGCCGAGCGCGCGTGTGACGCCACCCCGAGTCGAGTGATCCAGGGGTCGACGATGCTCGGGTCGCTCCGGTGTTGGACGAGGAACTCCGCCATGGCCGCACGTGCGCGCATCTCGGCGATACCGACGGCATCTCGTTGGGAGCGCCACGACGGGTCC
>JANLTQ010000448.1:0-2668 GCA_031363005.1 Acidimicrobiia bacterium
GTCGATCGAGTGGCCAGTCGTCGTGCAGCCAGCTGAGGAGTGTTTCGAGCAGCACACGTTAACCCGGTCTCCCACGTCGAGGCACGAACCCAGAACGCGACGGTGGCGTCGACCGACGAGAAGTCGGTGCCGTCGAGGGACGTCACCTCGGCGGTCCGGTACATGCGGTCGTCGTTGGGCAGGAGGTAAATGCAGCCCAGCACGAGCGGCCGGATGACGAACCCGTCACGGGTGCATCCGTCCGCTGGATGGATGCCTCGCTCGCGAAAGCTCATGCCCCGAATGATCACACGTCGCTGGAACCCGCTCGCTCCGATGCGCCGCAACTCGATTGGGTTCGAGGCGATGGACCTGATGCGGTGCAGACCGACCCGCGGGACCAGCCAGTCACGGCATCGCACTCTCCCCGAACCCCGGGAGGATGGCGTCACGCCGAAGGCAGTTGTCCTCGATGCGGCACGGTGGGCCTGGTCTGATGGTGTCATGAATCGATCATTCGAAGCGCTGGTCGCCGAAGCCGCGTCGGCACCCATCGACGGTTGGGACTTCTCGTGGCTCGACGGACGGGCGACCGAAGCGCGCCCGTCGTGGGGTTACCAGCGGCTCCTCGCAGCACAGCTCGCGACCACCTCAGCGGCGCTCGACATCCAGACGGGCGGCGGCGAAGTGCTCGCCGGCGCAGGAGTCGACGGCTTCCCTCCCACCATGGTGGCCACCGAGGGCTGGCCACCGAACGTCGAACGCGCGACGGCGTTGTTGGCGCCCCTGGGCGTCGTCGTCGTTGCCGACCCCGAGGATCCGCCGTTGCCATTCCCCGATGGCACGTTCGACGTTGTGAGCAGTCGCCATCCCGCCGCGGTCCACTGGCCGGAGATCGCTCGCGTGCTCGCTCCCGGCGGCACCTACTTCGCGCAACATGTTGGCGGCGGCGCGAACGTCGAGCTCACCGAGTACTTCCTCGGACCGTTCGAGTCATCCAACCGCCGCCACCACGACGTCGAACGGGACCACGCGCTCGCCACTGGCCTCGAGGTCTTCTGCTGCAAGAACGAGCGCCTCCAACTCGAGTTCTTCGACATCGGCGCCGTCATCTTCTTCCTTCGCAAAGTCATCTGGACCGTCCCCGACTTCACCGTCGAGCGGTACCTTCCGCGCCTGCGAGAACTCCACGACCAGATCCAACGCGTCGGCGGGTTCCGCTCGACGACCTCGCGGACACTCTTCGAGCTCCACAAACCGGATCATCCGAGCGGCTCAGTGTGATTGAGCCGCGTGTCGGATCATTGTCCAGGCCCGTTCGCGCTTCTCGACCGGGACGAAGCCAGCCGACTCGTAGAGGCCACGCGCCGGATTGTTCACGGCGACGCTGAGACTCAAGGCTCGGCATCCCTGAGCAACGCTGGCCTCGATGAGGTCGATGAGGAGCCCTCGTCCGATCCCCTGGCGCCGATGCGAGACGACGACGGCAATCGACAGTTCGGGCACGTCCTCAGCGACGAAGCCATGGCCGTGGTTCGCCTCGGTATACGTCCGGTACCACGCCGCGCCGACCGGTCCACCTTGTTCGGCAACCAGTCCACAGTCGCCGCGCCGTGGCCATCCAGTGAGGTATTGCGCGTACCGGGGATCGGCCATCACCTGCTCCGCCGTCGGTGTCGCCTTGTCAGGCCGCCAGACTGCAGCCTCACCAAGCATCGTCGCGAGAAAGTGGTTGTCCTCAGCCCCTGCCGGTCGACACCAAATCTCGTTCATCCTGGTCAGTCCAGCAGCTCCGCCAAGAGGCGTGATCACCGCGTGTACAGCATGGAGACTTCGGGCATTTCCTTGGGCGGGCCGAAGCCGTGCTCGACCAGCCAGCGGACCGCAAGCAGGCTCCGCAACGACCACCACCCTCGGATCACGTCGAGGTCGACGTAGGTGCCGTACCCAGCAACGACGTCGTCGAGGTGCTCCTCGTGTCCGAGGGTGAGGATGGCGAGGTCGAACAGCGCGTCGCCTTGGCACGCATCGGACCAGTCGATGACGCCAGAGACCTCGTCACCGTCGACGAAAACGTGGGCGACCTGCAGGTCGCCATGCGTGAACACCGGCGTCCAGGACCGAAGCGCCGCGTCGCCGGCCCTGCGGTGGCGCGTGACCACGTCGGCGGGAACAACGTCGTGGGCAACAAGCCACGCGCACTCGACGTCGAGGTGGGATGCGAAGTCCTCTGGGCTCCAACCGGGCCATGGTGGCAGCGGGGCGTCGTGCAGTGTCCGGGCGGCCGCGCCCGCCGCGGCCCATGCCGCCGCCGACGAAATGGACGGCGTGCCGAGACGGCCGAGTGCAGTCCCTGGGAGCGCGGCGAGCGCAAGTACAGGCGGCTTCCGCCACAGGATCTCCGGAGTCGGTATCGGCGCCATGGCCATCGCTTCGACTTCGACATCGGTGCGCGTCTGATCGCCGTCGATCTTCAAGAACACGTCGCCGACGCGCACCGTCGCGCGCTCGTGATGAGCGACGACGACCTCGATCTCCTCCACGTCGGCCATCATCGCAGGATGACCACCCTCCTCACCGGGGGTATCGCGCCAGCGGCGAGGTTGTGAACGCGTTCCGCCGTTCAGTACGTCGCCGCAACTTCTCATGGATCGACGCACCCGAAATCCGGCGGCAGCTTGGGCCCGGG
>JANLTQ010000457.1:0-2983 GCA_031363005.1 Acidimicrobiia bacterium
CGACTCACGGTCGTACCCAATGCCGCGCACGGTGTCACGCACGACGCGGGGGATGTCGACGTAGGCCTGGGTGCTGATCTCGCCCGCGACGATGACGAGGCCGGTGGTGCACATGGTCTCGCATGCGACGCGACTGTTCGGGTCCTCCTCGAAGTTCGCGTCGAGGACTGCGTCGGAAATCTGGTCGCTCATCTTGTCGGGATGACCCTCGGTCACCGATTCCGACGTGAAGGTGAAGGCGCTCAACGAATCTCCTGATCTGGGTTGGTGGGCGTGCGCCCCAACAGCGCGGCCACTCGGTCGAGGATCACATCAGCCAGGGCGGCTTTCGTGAGCAACGGCGTCTCCTCGGAAGCGCCGGAAGAGTCAAGCAGGATTGCTCGGTTCGTGTCGACTTCAAAGCCGGCGTCCGGGGCCGAGACATCGTTGGCGACCAGCAGATCGGCGTTCTTGCGGGCCAACTTCTCGCGGGCATGGGCGAGCACGTCGACGGTCTCGGCTGCGAATCCGACGAGCACCTGGCCCCGCTTGGCCGCGCCGAGCTCGGCGAGGATGTCCGGTGTCGCTTCGAGCACGATCTCGGGCGCGCCATCGGCTTTCTTCAGCTTGTCACCCGCCACGACCTTGGGTCGGAAGTCTGCGACTGCGGCGGCCATGACCACCACGTCGGAGTCGTCGAAGCGGCTCACGATTGCGTCATGCATGGACTGGGCCGAGACGACGGGAACGATCTCTAGGCCGGCGGGGGCACTGTCCGGCGCGGTTGTGACCAACGTGACCGAGGCACCCCGTCCGCTCGCCTGGGCCGCAACCGCGTGTCCCATTTTCCCGGACGACCGGTTCCCGATGAAGCGGACCGGGTCGATGGCCTCGCGGGTTCCACCGGCGCTCACGAGCAGCCGAACCCCGACGAGGTCACCGGCGCGCGTCAGGATCCCCGAGATCGCCTGCATGATCCGTTCGGGGGCTGCGAGCCGACCCTCACCGACGTCGCCCCCGGCCAGGCGACCGGACTCGGGATCCACGATGTGAACGCCGCGTCGGCGCAGGGTCGCCAGGTTCTCCTGGACCGCCGGGTGCTCCCACATCTCGGTGTGCATGGCGGGTGCGAGCACCACGGGCGCGCGGGTCGCGAGCAGGGTGGCCGTGAGGAGATCGTCGGAGATCCCGGCCGCGTACTTGCCGATGAGGCGGGCCGTCGCGGGCGCAATGACGATCACATCCGCAGATTGCCCGAGCCGAGTGTGCGGGATCGGACTTCCGCCACTCTGTGCGTCGACGTTGAACAGGCTCGTCTGCGCCGGCTCGGACGCGAGCGCGGAAAAGGTCAGCGCGCCCACGAAGCGAGTGGCGTCCTCGGTGAGAACCGGCGCGACGTGCGCGCCCGCGTCCACCATCCGCCGACACAGCTCGACGGCCTTGTAGGCCGCGATACCACCCGAGACACCGAGCACGACCCGACGGCCGCGAAACGCGTGGTCGGTATCCATGACGCTGCGATCGTCGGGGATCAGCCGGCGTCGGGCGCGGCCTCGACCGCCTGCCCACCCGGCGCATCGGCGTCGGCTTCGGCCTCGGGGTCGACTTCGGGGATCTCGGCCTTGATGATCTTGCCGACTTCGATCTCTTCGAGCGCGATCGACAGCGGCTTGCGTGAGACCGACGTCACCTGCGGCGGCACGATCTTGCCCAGGCCGTCACCGAGGTGGTTGTAGTAGTCGTTGATCTCACGGGCGCGGCGCGACGCCAGCGTCACGAGCGTGAACTTCGAGTTCTCCCGTGCGAGCAGGTTCTCGATGCGGGGCTCGGTAAGTGACGCGCGGCGTTCGACCATGTGAAGGGCTCCGAAAAGTCAGGAAATACCGAGGGGAGGAGGTCCCGAACGGCGAAGCGCAAGGATAGCAGCGACTTCGTCCACGGCTCGCCCCAGGTCGGCGTTCACCACGACGGCATCGAACTCGCCGGCCACCGCTTCCTCGTGGGCCGCGGTCTCGAGCCGAGTCCGGATCTGTTCGGGATCGTCGCTCCCCCGGGCCCGCAAACGCGCCTCTTGGACCGCCGGATCCGGCGCCCGGAGAAACACCAGCAGCGCCTCCGGGTAGCGCTCCCTGACCGCGAGGGCGCCCTGCACGTCGATTTCGAGGAGCACGTCGTGTCCCGACGCGAGCTGCGCTTCGACCGGCGCCGACGGGGTGCCCTTCAACTGCCCGTAGACCTCGAACCATTCGAGAAAGCCACCGGCATCGCGGAGCCGTTCGAACTCGGAACGGGTGACGAAGTGGTAGTCGACACCGTCGACCTCACCCGGCCGGGCCGCTCGGGTCGTCGCGGAGACTGACCAGGTGATGGACGGGTCACGCTCCAGGAGCGCCTTCCCGACGGTGCCCTTCCCGACCCCGGAGGGACCGGTCAGGACCAGCAAGACGGCCAGGACGAGATTCCTACTGTCCGGCGAACGCGGCCAACAGCGCGGCACGCTGCTTGGTGCCGAGGCCGCGGAGTCGGCGGCTCTCGCTGATCTCGAGTTCGGCCATGATCCGCCGGGCGCGTACCTTGCCGACACCCGGGAGTGACTCGAGCACACTGACCACTTTGAGCTTCGCGACGATGTCGTCGCCGTCGCTCTGTTCGAAGAGATCTTTCAGCGACAACCGGTTCAACTTGAGTCGGGTTTTGATCTCGGCCCGGACTCGTCGCGCGACTGCGGCTTTCTCCAGGGCGGCGCTGCGCTGCTCGGGTGTGAGCGCGGGCGGGAGCGGCATAGACAGAGACCTCCGAGAGCGCCGAGTCGGGTACAGGGCGTGGCAGCGTTCGAGCGGCGCTGAGTATAGGCAGGACCTCCATTCCCGCTCTTACGACAACGCCTCCGGCCGCTCGGGCACGGCTTCTCCCGCTCGTACGCCTGCGGCGTAGGCCGCTCGGGCCCCGGTTCGGGAGCGCGGACTTCCACCAGCCTGTGCTTTGCATCCCTCACCTTCGGTTC
>JANLTQ010000460.1:0-2890 GCA_031363005.1 Acidimicrobiia bacterium
GTTCGTCGATCTCGGTCCCGGTGCCGATGATGATCGAGGGACGGGACCCGTGGAACCGGCGATGGACGAGGTGGTTCTCCTCGTCAGTACCGAACGCGAACGCATCGGCGGCGCGGAACATCTGGTCGAAGATCGGCAAACGGAGCGGCGCCTTGAGGTGGGCGAGGGGATGGAGCAGCGTCGGGACGAGACCTGTCAGCGCGCGGAGCCCGTCGAACGACGTGGCGCTGAGGAACGAGAAGAAGCTGACCACCTCGAAGCCGCCGGCGCGTGACCCAAGCCATGCCGGGAGGTCCGGCAGATCCGGACCGAGCATTCGCATCCATTCGCGTTGGACGACGTATGCGACCGGCCCATGGGAGTGAACAACCCTCTGGTTCAGGGGCCTGAAGAACCGATCGTCTCGAGGCGATCGCATTCGGAACCGATGCACCAACACGCCGTCTTCGAGCGTCGCGCCCGGTTCGTAGGCGTCGGACCAGTCGCCGTCGGTGCGAGCGCAGCTCGTCGCGACTTCGACCTGATGGCCGCGCAGTGCGAGCTTCGTCGTGAAATCTCGACCGTGACGCGCGGCCCCTCCGCGAGCATCGGGACCGAAGCACGGCATGACGAAGAGCAGCCGCATCTACACGACCTTGAGCAGCGCGTCGAGGAACGCGGCACGGGCGGCGTTGGGGTCGAAATCGTCGAGCCGCTTCCGACCCTGCGTCGCGAAGTCCGCTCGGAGCGTCGGCGAGGAAGCGAGCTCCGCGAGGGCCTCACCCATGAGGAGGGCGCCGCTGTCGGCTGGGAGCAGCAGACCGGCGCCGCCCATCGTCTCCGCGATCGCACCGTGATCGCGGGCCACCACCGGGAGATCGAAGGACATCGCCTCGAGCAACGGCACGCACACGCCCTCGTGCTCGCTCGCAGTGACGAACGCCGTCGCGCGGTGGAAGCAGGCGGCGAGCTCGGCCGGGGTGACGCTGCCGAGAAACCGCGCGCCGGGGAGGCTCAGCTCCTCCAGCTGCGCTCGGAAGACACCGGCGTAGGCGCGGTTGCGCGCGTGCCCCGCGAGGACGAGGTTCGCATCCGGGACCAGTTTGGTGATGAGGACGTGATACGCCTCAAGCAGCAGGTCCGGCCGCTTGTGCGGGAGGATCTGGCCGACGTACAGGAACGTCGGACCGTCGACAGCCCCGAGCGTCTCGAGCAGCCTCGGATCCGGAACGACGGACCGGAACGCGTCGACGTCGACGACCAGCGGAACGATCTGTACGTCCCGGTAGCCGAGCGCCTCGAGCTCGGCCGCGTTGTATTGCGAGACGCCGATCGCGAGGTCGGCACGCTCTGCGAGACGCGCCATCTCGGCCCGTCCGTCGTGGAGCAGTCGCGCAAACGCGCGGTCGTACGGCGCGAAGTACTCGGGCGGCGTCACGTTGTGATACACGATCACGAGACGTTCGTCGCGCTCGTCGATGAACCGGCTCAGCGCCCGGTCACCGATGGAGAGGTGAACGACGAGGACGTCGCCGGTGGAAGGCCCCGAACGCCGAGGCGAGTAGTCGCGGAGGGTCCGGACGTCGTCGACGAGTGCCGGATGCCGGTGCGCGGCGTAGATCTCCGAACGGCAGATGGTCCGCATCAACCGTTGGTATTCGAACGCCGTGTTCGTCACCGCGTCACCGGGTGCGGCCGCGACGACGACCTGATGGATCTCCATCACCGCGTGGCGATGATCGCGTAGTCCTGGGGCGCGAACAACAGCGCGTTGAGGTTGGCGATGTTCGTATTCATCTGTATCGTCGCGGGATCCTCACCCGGGATCTCCTTGAGCATCTCCCACGCGCGCGGAGGATTCCGCCAGTCGACCTCGACTTCGGAGAATCCGGCTTCGCGCAGGACGAACTCGAGGTATCCCGGGTGCACCGGTCGCACATGCGTCGGATCGAGGTAGAACGAGTGGGCGAAGACGTAGAGCGACTGCGGGTTGACGGTCTCCATGATCATCCGACCGCCGGGTCGGACCTTGCGCGCGGCGAGCGCCACAAGATCCAGCAGATCCTGGGCGCTCAGGTGCTCGACGACCTGGATCAGCGCGAGCCCTCCGAGTGACCCGTCCTCGATCCTCCGCAGGTAGGTGTTGCCGTCGTCGAGCACGGCATCGAAGCCCTGGTCCGACACGAGCTCCACGAGGAGCGGGTCGCTCTCGATACCACGCGCCGCCACGCCGAGCGTGCCGAGGAGCTCGAGCAGCTCGCCGCGTCCGAACCCAATGTCGAGAACGGGCTCACAGCCCACGAATCGCTCAGCCAGGTCCCGGTACCGGACGAGCAGGTCCCGCCGGCTTCCCCGGAACGCGGACTCGAACCGTTCGCTCTCGTACCAGGGCCGGAACGGCTTGTCGCCCCCACCCTCACCGCGGGTCGACCCGACCCGCCGATCGATCACCTCGAGAAGGTCGGACCGCTGTGCGTTGAGGGCGCGCTGTTGCTCGACGACGACCGCGTGCAGTGCCTCGAGCTGCTGGGAGACGCCCGGCGCCGGCGACCCTGCGCCGAGCGAGTCGAGCGGCTCCGCCATTGCCTCGAGCACGGTCTGGACTTGGGCGGCGAATTCGCTGACCTGGGCGAGGACTCCCTGCGTCTGTCGGTGGACCGCGCGGCCGACCAACCGGTGGAACCACGCGCCGACCCGCAGCCGCGATTTCGTGCTGATGCGCCCGGCGGAGAACGCTGACGCGTCGCGCAGCGCATCGAGATGGTCGCGCAGGTCGCCCGCGCCGTGCCGCGCCGCGGCGACGTGACGAAAGTGGGCGTCGAGGTCCTGCTCCAGCCCCGCCGGGTACTCCCCTGCCTCGCGGCGCGCCTCGACTCGTGCGCGGAGCTGCTCGACGAGCGAGTCGATCGAT
>JANLTQ010000471.1:0-7926 GCA_031363005.1 Acidimicrobiia bacterium
TAGAGCACGATGCCGAGGATGATCGGGAAGTGGCCGAAGGAGAACATGTTGCGCGCCACGCGACCCCGGTCAACGCTCTCTCGCAGCACCGTTTCGATGACGCCGGGGACGTAGGAGAAGTAGGTCCACCAGAACACGCACGCCACCGAGACGGCGGCGACGACGCCGAGCGCGATGCCGTTGTCCAAGTGCGTTTCGGAAGCTGCGACTCCCACGGCAACGAGCACCTCGCCGAGCGAGATGATCACGAACAGCGAATGGCGTTCGACGAAGTGCACGGGATCGATCGTCCACTGCGTATCGCCGGTCCCGCCTCGATGCCCGGCGAGGACCGCCGCTCCAATATTGAAGGCGGCCACGACGCACCACAGGACGGTCCGCGGCTCGCGATCGAAGGCTGCACCCACCAAGACGAGCACCGGCGCGATCGCCGCAAGCGGTACATACTGGAGCCAGGCTTGTCGGGTCGCCGCGACGTCCCAGAGTGCACGCCCCTGGATAGCCAGCGCCCAGAGGTTCACGGCCAGGTAGGCGCCGGCGAACTCGAATCCGCTGTCACCGTAGGCCCCGGGAATGGCGATGGCCATCAAGAGCGCAAGTGGGACCGCCGCCAGGATGAGGAACTGGGTGAGCGAGCGGTCGTTGAGGTTGATCGCGGTCCCGAGCCATGTGAACTGCGACCACAACCACCACACGAGCCAGGCCAGCAGCACGCCTCGCCCGAACCCACCGGGACCCGTGTCGGACGCGAAGAGCCCGGCGATCTGGGTGACGGCAAAGACGAACACGAGGTCCAGAAAGAGTTCGAGATTCGACGCGTGTCGCTCGGACTGTTCCTCGGTCTCGGCCTCGAGGTCGTCGTCGGACGCGGAGGGATCGGGAGTCGAACCGGGCACGGCGGGAGCGTACGAATCGCGTCGAGGGAGTGCAACATCGCCGTGCGAGGAACGCGGGACGGAGTGCGACGCACGCGTGTCGCTTGTCGTGGTAGAGACAAGCGGTGGTGAACGACGACGTGACTGCGCCGGGCCTCGACGAACGACTCCAGGCGCTGGTTGGGCAACCGGTGGGCGCGAGTGGTCCTTCGATCGCGCCCGATCCGGTCAACCTGCCGATGATCCGTCACTGGGCCGCCGCCTTCGAAGATGCGAATCCCGTCTACGTCGACGAGTCCGCCGCCAGCGCGTCACGATTCGGCGAGGTCGTGGCGCCGCCGTTGATGCTTCAGACGTGGACGATGGCGACACCGATGATCACCGGGATCCGCGAACGTGGGGGCTCTCCGGTCGACGGGGGAGACGTCGAGGTCCTGCGGCTGCTCGATGGCGCCGGGTTCGTCGGCACTCTGGCGACGAACTCGGAGTTCGAAATCGTGCGCTACCTCCGGGTCGGCGAGCGCGTCTCGGCGACGACGGTGGTGGACTCGATCTCGGGGGAGAAGCGGACGCGGATCGGACCTGGCCGGTTCCTCACGTGGGTGACCACGTATCGGGACGACGCCGGTGACGTGGTTGGTGTCCAGACGTTCCGAATCCTGAAGTTCAAACCCGAGGTCCCCGCGTGAGCGAGCGACTGGCTCCGTCGATGACGCCGGACACCCAGTTCTTCTGGGACGGCGCCAAGGAACACCGACTCCTGATCCAGCGGTGCGATGCGTGCCACCGATTTCGTCATCCACCGCGGCCCATGTGTCCGGACTGCAACTCGTTGCAGTGGACCGCAGTCGATGCATCGGGGCAAGCGACCGTCTTCAGCTTCGTCATGCCGCGCCACCCGCAGTACCCGTGGTTCGAACCGGACTACATCGTGGCGCTCGTGGAACTCGAGGAAGGTGTGCGTCTGGTGACCAACTTGGTGGACGTCGCGCCGGCCGAAGTGAGCGTCGGCATGGCCGTGACGGTGCGGTTCGACGAGTTCGATGGTGGTCTGGTGCTACCCATGTTCAGGCCGACGCGCGACGGGGAGGCGGCATGACCCGGTCGCTCGATTGGAACTCCATCCACGTTGGTGATGCGATCACGCCGCTCGTTATCGACGTCACCGCAACGGTCATTGTCGCCGGGGCGATCGCAACGCGTGACTTCATGCCAGTCCATCACGACCGGGAGTACGCGAACGCCCAAGGTGCACCGGACATCTTCATGAACATCCTCTCGGACACCGCCTACTGCAGCCGGTTCCTCACGGACTGGGCCGGTCCGGATGCGCGGGTGACGCGGCTGGCGATTCGGCTCGGGGTACCGGTGTTTCCCGGTCACACCCTCACGTATGCCGGAACGGTGAGCGGGGTGTCGAGGACCGGAGACGAGGGCTTCGTCGACATCGAGTTCGCCGCGGTCGACGAACTGGGAGAGCACGTCAGTGGCACCGCCACTCTCGGGCTGCCGCTCGGCGTCGCGGAATGAGTGGTTCCTTGCGCGATCGCGCCGCCATCGTGGGCATCGGGCAGACCGAGTTCTCCAAGGAGTCCGGTCGGACGGAACTTCAGCTCGCGTGCGAATCGGTGCTCGCGGCCTTGACCGATGCCGGTCTGACTCCGGACGACGTCGACGGACTCGTGACCTTCACCCTCGACACCAGCGAGGAGATGGAGGTGGCGCGCAATTTGGGCATCCCGAGCCTTTCGATGTTCGCCCGCATCCCCTACGGCGGCGGTGCGTCGGCCGGGACCGTGATGCAGGCGGCGATGGCGGTGGCGACCGGGGTGGCCGAGGTCGTCGTGTGTTACCGAGCGTTCAACGAACGGTCCGGGATGCGGTTCGGCAACATCGGTGGTGCGATCACGACGATGCCCCTGTGGCTGTCCTGGTACGCGCCCTACGGTCTGCTCACACCCGCATCGTGGGTTGCACTTCATGCGCAGCGGTACATGCACGAGTACGGCGTGACCAACGAGGATTTCGGTCGTATCGCCGTGGTGGATCGCATGCACGCGGCCACCAATCCGGACGCGTGGTTCTACGAGCGGCCGATCACGATCGAGGACCACCAAGCGTCGCGCTGGATCATCGAGCCCGTGCTCCGGCTTCTCGACTGCTGTCAAGAAACCGACGGCGGCGTCGCACTGGTCGTCACGTCAGCAGAGCGGGCGCGTGACCTCCCGCACCCGCCGGCGCTCATCACCGCGGCCGCGCAAGGCGCGACGTTCGATGGCGAGATGATGACCAGCTACTACCGCGACGAACTCACCGGCTTGCCCGAGATGGGCGTCGTCGCCGACCGGCTGTGGGCGATGTCCGGACTGTCGCCCGCCGACATCGACACCGCGTTTCTCTACGACCACTTCACGCCGTTCGTACTCATGCAGCTCGAAGAACTGGGGTTCTGTGCTCGCGGTGAGGCCAAGGACTTCGCCACCGTCGAGCGCCTCTCAGTCGGCGGTGAGCTCCCCATCAACACCAGCGGCGGGCTCCTCGGTGAGGCGTACATCCACGGGATGAACGGGATCACCGAGGCGGTGCGCCAGATACGCGGCACGTCCTATAACCAGGTCGATCAGGTCGAGCACGTGCTGGTGACGGCGGGGACGGGTGTACCGACGAGCGGGCTGATCCTCGGTGCGCCCTGATCCAGGACGCACCGAGAATCCGCTCAATAGAGAACGGCGCAGCTGCTCATGCGGATCTCGCCGCTGGTGCACTTGTCGGCACCTGCGCCACCGCGAATCGAGTCGTCGCCGAGCCCGCCGTCGATGATGTCGAGGGCGGCGTCGCCGTTCAGGTCGTCGTTGCCGGCGCCACCGTCAATGCGGTCGGCACCGTCGCCTCCGTAGATGAGATCGTTGCCGTCACCTCCACAGATCAGGTCACCTTTGCCGAGTCCCGTAATGGTGTCGTTGCCGGCCAGGCCGTGGATGACATCGATCCCGGGGGTTCCGGTGATGGTGTCGTTGCCGCCGGTCCCGACGATGGTCGGGGTCTTTCCGAGACATTGCGGAACGGTCACGAGGTAGGCGCAGGATTGTGAGCCGATGTTGCCGGCTCGGTCCGAACCGAACACGGTGGTCGATCGCAGTCCGGCGATCGACGTGTCCGCAGCTCCGCTGACGCTGGTTGCAACCGGTCCGGATCCTGCGTCGCTGACCGTTCCGCTCACCGTCGCCGACGGATCGCCGAGGGTGAAGGTCGGGTTGGTGTTGCAGGTCACGGTCGGTGGTGTGGCGTCACGCTTGACCGACACCGATCCGGTGCCCGGCCCGCCGAAGCCGGCTGAGGTTGCGGTGCAGGTCTGGGTGAACGTTGCCGTGTCCGTGGTGACCGAGGTCGGGTCGCAGCCGACGGTCGAAACGATCGCCGATTCCGGGTCGACGACGGACCACGTGATGCCGATGTCCGAGCGGTACCAGCCGTTGTTGCCGAGCGTGCCGGTCACCGTCGGTGTCACCACCGGTGCGGTGTAGTCACGACCCGCGGGCCGCCACAGGAAGACGCCGCGAACTGCGCTCGCAACGTCGTTGTCCGGCCCGAGCCCGATGCTGCCGGTGGAGGTGGTGCCGGTCAGTGCGGTGGAGTACCCCGCGCCGGCCGCAATCGGGTTGCCGGTGGCGGCGTCGGTAGAAGACGTCCAACCGCCCGTGAACTCGCTGTAGGAGTACGTCAACGACGTGTAGGTGGTCCAGCGCATGACCCCCAAGAAGTTGATGGCACCGAAGAAGCCGTCAATACCAGTAACGGCATCCGCAGTGGCGAGGCCCGGCGCGTATTGCACCATGAGACTCCGCACCTGCGGCGCGGACGCCCACGTCCACCCGGTGAGGTCGCGTCCGCCCACGCTGCCCGAGCAGGCGGTGACACCGTCAGTGGGACAGACCGACGCCACTTGTGACCACGACAGTCCGGTGGTGGTGTACAGCTCTCGCCATTCCCGACCGTTCTCCGTGGGTGCGGCTCCCGCACTGGGAGCGGCGAAGGCTCCGACTGATCCCAAGAGTGCGATGACTCCGATGAGCGCGCGTGTACGTCGCATGGATGTATCCCCCAGAACTGCGGTGGTGGGCCGATGAGAAGCCCGTATCCGCAGTATCGGTACACCTAGGTCGAATGACCATTGGACTTTGGTCGTAGTACCAGCAGACTTGGCCACGTTCCGTGGGCTCAATCAGGCGAGAAGTGACCGGTCCGACCGAGTGACTACTCCTGGTGGTCGCGCGCCCACAGCGCGGCTTGCGTTCGGTCTTGCACACCGATCGCCGTGAAGATCGAGGTGAGGTGCGCCTTGACCGTGCGGTCCCGAATGCCGAGTCGAGCGGCGATCTGCTTGTTGGCAAGTCCCAGCGCGACGAGGTCCAGGACCTCGGCTTCGCGAGCGGTCAGCTTCGGTTTCCTCGGGTGGGACCGCTCGGCGTCCAAGAGCGCGCGCGCCGCGAGCGGATCGAGCGGCGCCTCGCCGGCATGGGCGGACCGAATGGCCGCGATCACGTCCTCGGGCGTGGCGTGCTTCAGCAGATACCCAGTCGCTCCGGCATGGAGCGCCGCCAGCACCGTGGTCTGTTCAGCGAACGATGTCAGGGCGACGACGTGGACCTCTCGCTTGAGTTCGAGCGCGCGTTCGCACACCTGGCGCGTCGCTTCGACGCCTCCGATGCCCGGCATCGAAAGGTCCATCAGCATGACATCGGGCCGGAGTGCTTCGACGAGTTCGACCGCCTCCTCGCCACTCGCCACGGCGGCGACGACTTCCATATCGCCGGCGTTGGCCAGAACCTGTTCGAGGCCGCGGCGGACCACCTCATGGTCATCGACCACGACGATTCGGAGACAGTCGGTCATGAGACCGGAACCTCGATTCGAATGCTGGTCCCGATACCAGGTTTGGCATCGAGGGTGAACGAGCCGCCGGCCTCGGCGATGAGATCGCGGATACCCCGCAGCCCGAAGTGGCCGTTGGCGGGTGCGGTCAACACTGATTCTGGATCACAGCCGATCCCGTTGTCGGAGACGCGCAACTCGATACCGGTGGCCGTGGTGGCCAACGCAACCTGCGCACGGGTCGCGTGGGAGTGCGCCGTGACATTGCGTACCGCTTCTTGGGCAGCACGGAAGGTGAGCGCCGACGCCGTTTCCGGGACCGCCCGGTCAAGATGCGTGACATCGAGGGATGCGTTCACCCCACTCGTGCGAAGCCGGGCGACGAGATCGTCGAGGGCCGCAGCGAGCCCTTCCTTCAAAAGGTTTGGTGGATAGATCTCCACCAACAGTGAACGGAGCGCCTGGACGCCGTCGCGCAACTCGTGTTCTGTTCGTGAGAGCAACTGGGCAACGTCCGCGTCGAGGTCCGGCCGACGAGCGATGCCGCCCAAAGTAAAGGCAGCTCCGGCGAGTCCCTGGACCACTCCGTCGTGAAGGTCAGCCGCGACGCGTCGACGTTCCACTGCACTCGCCTCCAGAGCCTGACGCAGCACGCGTTCACTCTCGCGCTGGCGGCGTTGGAGGCGACGGGCCAACGACCACGCCAGCGGCAGCTGCACCAGCTGAAGAACGATCAAGGCCCCGATCGTCCACGGTGCTGAGTTCTGGTACAGCCGTGCGCCTGCGGACGACACTGCGTCGTAGCGGAAATACGCCTCGAAGAGCAGACGGGCGCCCGGGAACGGCCGCATCGGCGTGTACACCTCGAGCAGCTTGCGGTCGCGCAGTTCGAACTGATTCTCCGGACTGGAGAGGTCGCTCACACCGGCGACGACGCGTCGCTCCGACCGCACCACCTCGATTTCGTCCTGCCCAAGCGCGAACCGTCGACCGATGAGCCGCTCCTCGTCGGAGTACAGGATCGTGCCGTCGCGCGTCCAGACCTTGACTCGGACGATCGATCGGTCCAGTACGGATCGAGTCACGACTCGGTTCAGCTGATCGATCGCAGCCGGATCACCCATGAGGAGCTTCGGAGTCACGTATCGCGAGACCACCTGGGCTCGGAGCAACGCGGTGGCCCGAGCCCCGTCAATCGCTGATCGCTCGCCGGCCCCCCGGCTCGCAAACTGGGTCGCCACCCCGACGACGATCAACGCGATCAGTCCGGCGATGCCGAACTGGACCACGGAGCGCAACACAACCCGGTCGTCGCGGGTCCGACGATCAGGGCTGGCGTTCACCGACGGAGGCTACTGATGTGCTGGGTTGCCGTGTGCCGCCGCCCGCACCCCTGAGCCAGAGCGACTTTTTGGTTGGGGATGGTGAAAAGCGCGACCCTACAAACAAAAAGTCGTGACGGGAAGTTCCATCAGCTGACGCGTCACGAAACTCGAGCGCCAGTTGGGCGTCGGGTCCACCAATGCGAGTTTCGGGAACCGCCGCATGACCGCGGGGATGACCACCTGACCCTCGAGGCGTCCGAGGGCGGCGCCGACGCAGAAGTGCAACCCTTTACCGAACGCAACGTGGCGGCTGTTGTTTCGGTGGAGGTCGAAGCGATCGGGATCCGGAAATACCGACGGGTCTCGGTTGGCGGAGCCGAGGAGCAGCCGGACCATCGCGCCCGGTGCAACGTCGACGCCGCAGAGCTCGACGACCTCGTGGGGCCAACGGCCGCCGCCGGATGCCACCTGCAGCGGCCCCATGAAGCGGAGGGTTTCCTCGACGACGCCGGGCGCCACCTTCGGGTCGTCTCGAACTTCGGCGGCAACGTCCGGTCGTTCGAGCAGCAGCAGGAGGGCGGTGGAGATCAGGCTCATCGTGGTCTCGTGCCCTGCGATCAGGAGCAGGATGATCATGGCCATGAGCTCGTCGTTGGTGAGCGTCTCGCCATCCGCTTCGGCGGCGATCAGCGCGGAGATGAGATCGTCACCAGGATCACGACGACGGTGTTCGACGAGCGCGGCCGCGTAGTCGAGGAACTCGTCCGCGGCGCGGCCTGCGGCGGGGAGTGCGTTGATGTCGATGGGGATGTCGTCGAAGGGCTGCGGGAAGGACTGCCAGATGCCGCGGTCCT
>JANLTQ010000516.1:0-12042 GCA_031363005.1 Acidimicrobiia bacterium
TCGACGAGCACGTCCGCCGCCCGCTGTTGGCCTCCGATCTCGGTGACGACGAGCGCGCCGCCCGCTTGGTCCGAACGTTCCGGCGGCTGCTTCCCGCGACGGGCACGCTCGTCTCGCAACACTTCCGGCGCGTGCTGCTCCAGATCGCGCAGGAACATCTGGAGACCGTCGGTGACGCCGATGAGCGCGCCGCGGCCCAGGCGGCCGGCGCGCAGCGGATCGAGGAGGGCTGGAACCAATGACGACCCCCTTGCCCACCGGCGACGAGAAGCGCACCACCGTCACGGCGATGTTCGATCGGGTCGCGCCGAGCTACGACCGACTCAACCGGCTGATCTCGTTGGGCCAGGACCGGCGCTGGCGTCGGCACGCGATCGACGCACTGGCGGCCCGTCCGGGCGATCGGGTGTTGGACCTCGCCTGCGGTACTGGCGACCTGTGCCGCGAGCTCGCCGCCGCCGGGTGTCGCCCGGTCGGATTCGATCTCTCGCCGGGGATGCTCGAACACGCACGTGTCGTTGCGCCGCTGGTGCTCGCGGACGCACTGCAACTCCCACTGCCCGATGCCACCGCCGACGGCATCACGTGTGGGTTCGCGCTTCGCAACTTCACCGATTTGCCGGCGTTCGCCCGTGAGTGCGTCCGAGTCCTTCGTCCCGGCGGGCGGGTGTCGCTCCTCGACGCCGCCGAACCCACCGGAACACTTACCCGCTTCGGCCACTCAATCTGGTTCCGCCACGCGGTGCCGCGCATCGGCGGTCTCCTCGGCGACGGCGCGGCGTACCGCTACCTCCCCGCCTCCACCGCGTATCTCCCGGATCCGATCGCCATCGTGAACCTGTTCACCGATGCCGGTCTCGCCGACGTACGGCGCCGGACCTTCACCGGTGGCGCCGTGCAACTCATCACCGGGCGGCGACCATGACCGAGCCTGCTGCCACCGTGACGACCACGCGTCGGCCCGCCCTTCAGGCTCGGACGGTCCTCGCTCCACTCGACGGCGAACTCCTCGACCGCGCGGTTCCCGACGGATTCACGTGGCTCCGGGACGGGTCCGGCTTCGTCGCCGGCGGTGTGGCTGCGCACGTCCCGGCGCGCGACGCGGCCGCGTACCTGCAGGACATTGAAGTTCACGACGAGGTTCACCGCCCCGGCACCGGAGCCATTGCCGTCGGCAGCCTCCCGTTCCTCGACACCTCATCCGCCACCGTGACCATTCCTGCGTGGGTCGAAGGCCGCGCCCCCGATGGCACCAGTTGGCGCACCGAGATCGGCGGACCGGATGCATCGTTCTCACCGCCGGCCCGTGCGGTCGTGCCGCCGATGACGAGTCCGGGAACCACTCGCACCCGGTGCCTCACATCGCGCGAGTACTGGGACCGAGCGGTGACAGCAGTCCTGACCGCAATCGGAGCGGGTGACGTCACGAAGGTTGTGCTCGCGCGCACCGTGCAGGTCGAGGCCGCCCAGGCCATCGATCCTCGCTGGCTGCTCGGTCGTTTGCAGGCCCGTGAACCGGGTCGTTTTCTGTTCGCCCACGCGGGCAGCGTCGGCGCGTCGCCCGAACTCCTGGTGAGTCGAACCGGCCGTGACGTGCTCGCTCGCCCGCTTGCCGGGACGGTTCCGTGGCCGGCCGAGGAACACGCGATCGAAGCGCTGATGCAATCCGGCAAACAACAACGCGAACACGCGATCGTCGTGAACGCAATGGCGGCGACGCTGAGTGCGCTGTGTTCCGACCTCGACGTCGGTGCACCCGTAGCGCTGCGACTCGCCGACGTCGCCCACATCGCCACCACCGTGCGCGCCCACGCGGGACCGGACACGCCCAGCGCGCTCGGACTCGCGCTCGCGCTGCATCCGACCCCCGCCGTCGGCGGTACTCCCACCGATCGGGCACTCGAGTACATCGCACGCGCCGAACCCCACGGTCGGGGCCGGTTCGCCGGTCCGGTGGGTTGGGTGGACGCACAGGGCGACGGTGAGATCGCGGTTGCGTTGCGTTCCGCCGAGATCGACGGCCCGACCGCGCTCGTCCGCGCCGGTGCCGGCATCGTGGCCGGGAGCAATCCCCAGGCCGAGTGGGACGAGATCGACGCGAAGCTCACACCGATGTTGCGCGCTCTCACGAACCACTGAAGGCTGAGGCAACCGCGTCCCACACCTCGCGGTGGTGTTCCACGTTGCGCGCCCGATCCGTCGTTACGAGAACCACCGACGGTCCGGGTTCCGCGATTGCGGCATCGAGCGCGCTGACGAGTGCTGTTGGCGTGTCCACCGACCGCACCCGGAAACCATGAGCGGTCGCGAGGACGCCGATGTCGACCGTCGGTGGTGTTCCGAACAGCGCTTCGAAGTGCTCGGGGTGGTCGGCCTGGGGCAGGAACGAGAAGATCCCGCCGCCGTGGTTGTCCACGACCACGAAGACCACATCGACGCCGGTTCCTTTCGCCGCGAGCAGTCCACCGCCATCGTGCAGGAAGCTCAGATCCCCGGTCAGTGCGACCACCGGTCTGGCGGTGCCGAGCGCAACACCCAACACCGTCGAGACGAAACCGTCGATTCCGTTGACGCCCCGGTTCGCTATCACTCGGTTCGCGCGCACCCGGCCGGGCACCGGTCGCCCGAACGCCGGCCCCCCGAACCATTCGACCTCGCGAACCGGCATGCTTGACGCCACCACCAGGGTGGCGTCGGTCGGCAGGTGCGCCACCAGGTCGCGCGCGGTTCGCGGCTCCGAGTTCTCGGCCCACCCGTCGAGCGTGGCGTCGATCGCTCGCCGCGCGCGCGCGTCCGCGGTCGTCCAGTCGTCGGCCCACGAATCGTCATGCTCGGCGGCGAGCGTTTCGAGACGCGCCGTCACTGCGAGCAGGAGGTGGTCAGCGTCGGCATCGATGACCGCCACCGCAGAATGTGACGGGTCACGCCGCTCGGGACCGGCGTCGACGATCGTGATCTCGGTCCCTGCCGAATCAAGCCAACGGGCGAACGTCGTACTCGTGACCGGCGCACCGATCCGCCACGCCACGCGCGGCGCGTGACCGCGTGTGAATCGACCCGTGCGGGCGAGGGCTTCGTACGCGGCCACACACCCAGCTCCGCTCACACCGGAGAGGGGATCCGCGATGATGGGCCATCCCGCAGCCACCCCGAAGCGACGTGCAGTCTCGGCGCGGACGTTGCTACCCCACCCGCAGATGACGAGACCGCGTGGTTCGGCCCGCACCGACGCCGCGAGTTCGTCGATCTCGGAGGGGTCGAGAACTCGTGCTGACCGTTCCGACGCCACAGTCCACGGTCGACCGTTGGCGCGGCCCTGCGCGTCGATCAATGGCTCACCGGTCGGGACCAACGGTTCGCGAAACGGGAGGTTCAGGTGAACTGGTCCCGGGGGCGACGAGATCGCTTCGGCCACCGACCGCGCCCCGAGGGCGCGCCACGCCGGTCCGACGTCGATGCGATCGGTCGGCACCTCGGCGTCGACGAACCACCGCACCGCGTCACCGAAGAGGCGGACCTGATCGATCGTCTGCGGCGCACCGGTGTCGCGGAGTTCCGGCGGTCGGTCCGCAGTGCACGCAATCAGCGGCACGCGCCCGTGATGGGCTTCGAGGATCGCCGGATGCAGGTGCGCCGCCGCAGTTCCCGAGGTGGTCAGGACCACCGCCGGTCGCCCGGTCGCCCGTCCCAACCCCAGTGCGACGAAGGCGGCGGAGCGCTCGTCCAGGATCACGTGCACGGCAATCCGGTCGTCGCCGGCCAGGGCCGACGCGATCGGGGCCGAACGCGAACCCGGCGCGATCACGGCGTCGGTCACACCGCCCCGGACCCACTCGTCGACCAACACCCGAGCGAACGACGTATTCACGTCTCGACTCATGCCAACATCCTCCGGTGCGAATCGCTCTGATCCCCGGCTTCTCGCAACCGGCTTCGGCGTGGACTCCAGTCATCGACGCACTGCCGGCGGCGATCGCCCACGAATCGTTGGCGCTCGAAGTCCCGGACGGCTTGGACTTCGCGGCCACCGCACACGCCCTGGGCGCGCTCGCCGGGCCGGCGATCTACGTCGGGTACTCGATGGGCGGCCGCTTGGCCTTGCGGCTCGCCGTGGACCGACCTGATCTGGTGCACGCCTTGGTGGTCGTGAGTGCGGCGCCAGGCGTCGACGACCCGACGACTCGCACCGCACGCGCGGACCAGGATCGGGTTCGCGCCGCGCAGATCCATACCTTGGGGGTCCGCGCGTTTCTCGAGGACTGGCTCGCCCAACCGCTGTTCGCAACGCTGCCGCGCGACGACGCGATGATCGACGCGCGTGCCGCCACGATGGACGCGGCGCGCCTCGCCCACCAGATGACCACCCTCGGCCAAGGCGCGATGGAGCCGCTCGGCGGCCGACTCGGCGAGTTGAGGATGCCGACGACGGTCGTGGTCGGTCGAGCCGACACGCGCTACGTCGAGATCGGCCGCGCCATGGCCGCCCGGATTCCCCATGCCACCGTGATCGAACTCGACGGCGGTCACGCGCTGCCGCTCGAACAGCCCGCGGCGCTGAGCGCGGTGATGAGCGGCGTTCACGCGGCCACGGCGTAACGCGCCAGCAGCTCGGCCGACGGCTTCGGAGGAAACCGCTCGTCAACGGTCAGCACTCCGTCGTTCGGTTGAAGCGGAATTGCGGTCACATCACCGGCGATCTCCGCGAGGGTGGCCAGCCCGCACGCGAACGGAAGGGACGGCAACGCGGCCGCCAGAGCCAACCCCGCCGCCAGTCCGATCGAGGTTTCGTACATCGAACTCACCACGGCCGGAACGCCGGCGGCGTCGGCGACGGCCAATGCGGCGCGGACGCCACCGAGTGGTTGCACCTTGAGCACCAGGACATCGGCTGCGCCCGTCACGTGCAGTCGTTGTGCATCGGCCACGGTGCGCACGCACTCGTCGGCCGCGATCGGCACCGTCACTCGGCGCCGCACGGCGCGCAGATCGTCAAGGCTCGCCACCGGTTGTTCCGCAAACTCGAGGTCGTAGTTCGCGAGGCGCGCAAGGGTGGTGACTGCGGTCTCCACGTCCCACGCACCGTTGGCGTCGACGCGCAGGCCGATCGTCGGGCCGATGAGATCACGCACTCGTGCGATCCGATCCACATCATCATCCGGGTTCTGGCGCCCAACCTTCACCTTCACCGACGGATACCCGCGCCAGGCCGCGCACGCGTGCTCGTCGTCAAGCGGAGCAGTTGCGGCCACGAAACCGTTCACGGGGACCGCGGATCGAACCAGCGTCGGCCACGCGAGCGTGGCCGCTTCCTCCGCCGCGGCACGAGCCGCGTCGTACTCGCAGGGATAGCTCGGAAACGGCGAGCACTCCCCCCACCCTGAGGGGCCTTCGACGAGCAGGACGTTGCGATCACCGATGCGGAGCCGGTGCTCGACCGTCATCCGATCACGAGGCCGATCGTCGTCAACAGCGAGACCACGATCGTGAATCGAACCGTGGCCACCAAGGCCGCGACGAGTCCCGGCGGATCGGACCGTTGGAGCACCAATCGCACCGGGCCGACGGCGAAGATCACGCCAAGCAGACCGATCGCCGCCGCAGGAACGTCGAGGGCGATCAGCACCACGGCCACCAACGAACCCACAAAGCAGCCGACGAAGAGACGTTGGGCGAGCGGTCGCCCGAACCGAACCGCAAGCGTGCGTTTTCCCGCGACGGCGTCGCCGTGCGCATCCCGAATGTTGTTCACCAGCAGGACCGCACAGGCTGGCAGTCCGACGACGAGCGAACCCCACCACGCCGCGGCCGGCACCGCTGCGTGCTGCACGTAGGCCGAACCGGCGCACGCGGCGAAGCCGAAGAACGCCAACACCGCGACCTCGCCCCATCCCGCGTACCCGTACGGGTGGCGACCGCCGGTGTAGCCCCAGGCCGCAGCGATCGCGGCGACGCCGAGCAGCAGGAGGCGCAGGTCGACCACGATCGCGAGTACGCCACCGAAGACCGCAGCGAGACCGAGCGCGATGATCGCAGCCCGGCGCACCGCGGCGGGAGCTGCCACTCCGGTGGCCGTCAGCCGCATCGGTCCGCGGCGGTCCGCATCCGTGCCTCGGATACCGTCGGCGTAGTCGTTGGCGTAGTTCACGCCCACCTGCAAGGCGATGGCCACGAGCAACGCGAGCACCGCCCGTTCGGGCCGGAACGATGCGTTCGTGGTCGCCGCCGCGGTCCCGAGCACGACGGGCGCGATGGCGAGTCCGAGGGTGCGCGGCCGCGCACCGGCGACCCACTCCGACGCCGTCGTCATGGCGCAGCGAGACCCGCGGTCACGGGCGCTTGGGGAACTGGTCGAAGTCCGGGGTCCGACGTTCGAGGTAGGCGCGCTTGCCCTCCTGCGCCTCCTCGGACATGTAGTAGAGAAGCGTCGCGTCACCGGCCAGCTGTTGGATCCCGGCGAGCCCGTCGTCGGCTGCGTTCATGGACGCCTTGATCATGCGCAGTGCGAGCGGGCTCATCCCGAGCATCTCGTCACACCATTTGACGGTCTCTTCTTCCAGCGCCGCAAGCGGGACGACCGTGTTCACCAGTCCCATATCGAGCGCGGCCGCGGCGTCGTACTGGCGGCACAGCATCCAGATCTCGCGGGCCTTCTTTTGGCCGACCGAGCGCGCGAGCAGGCCCGACCCGTAGCCGCCGTCGAAGGAACCGACCTTCGGACCGGTCTGGCCGAATCGGGCGTTATCTGCGGCAATCGTCAGGTCACACACGACGTGCAGGACGTGGCCGCCACCGATCGCGTACCCGGCCACCATCGCGATGACCGGCTTGGGGAGCCGACGGATCTGGATCTGCAGATCGAGCACGTTGAGCCGGCCGATACCGTCCTGGCCGACGTACCCGTCGTCGCCGCGCACCCGCTGGTCCCCGCCGGAGCAGAACGCATCCGGCCCCTCACCGGTGAGCACGATCACCCCGATCGTCGGGTCGTCGCGCGCGATCTCGAAGGCGTCGCGCAGCTCGAAGAGCGTCTGGGGCCGGAACGCATTGCGCACTTCCGGGCGACAGATCGTGAGCTTCGCAATGCCACCCGCCACCTCGTAGCGGATGTCCGTGAACTCGTGCTCCGAGGCCTTCCAGTCGGCTCCGGGGCGGATGGGATTCGTGGTCACTGTTCCTCCAACTCTGGGAGTGATCACTCCAATCGTTACGCTAGCGAGCCATGTCCGGACCCGACGAGTCGCACCTCGTGGCCGTGATCCTGGCTCCCCCGGACGCCGCCGACGCCATCCGCCAGGTTTGGGATCGCGCCGGCGCGGTGGTCGTCCTCGACCCCGCGCATCCCCGGCTCGGCGACCTCGTCGCCGCAGTGGAGCCCACCGATGTTGTCGACGGGAGCGGACGTCACTCCAGGCCCGAAGGCCGGCCGGTCGACCCATCAGTGGGTGCCGTGGTCGCCACGTCCGGCACCACCGGCGAACCTCGATTCGTAGAACTCACCACCGTCGGCTTGGCCGCATCGGCTGCGGCCGTGCACCACGCGCTCGGCGTCGACCCGGCGCGGGACCGGTGGTTGGCCTGCCTGCCGCTCACCGCAGTCGCCGGACTCGCGATCGTGGCCCGAGCGCACACCACGGGGACTCCCCTCTCGGTGCAGCCGCGCTTCGATCCGACGCTCGTGGCCTCGGCCGCCGCCGAGTGTTCGCTGGTATCGCTCGTGCCCACCACCTTGGCGAGGCTGCTCGATGCGGACGCGACCGCAGCCGCGCGCTTCCGGCGCGTGCTGCTCGGGGGTGCTCCGATCCCGCCGGCGCTGCGCGCGCGAGCGACTGCCGCCGGGGTGAACGTCGTCACGACGTACGGACTCACCGAGACCGGTGGCGGGTGTGTACACGACGGTCACACACTCGAAGGCGTCGAGATCGACCTCGCGCCGGATTCGAGCGAGGTCCTGGTGCGGGGGCCGGTTGTCATGCGCGGCTACCGCAACGGCTCGACGCACGCAGCGGAGGAGTCTTGGCGCGGTGATTGGCTCCGGACCGGTGACGTCGGTCGGCGGGGCGCGCACGGCGTGCTCGAGATCGTCGACCGGTTGAAGGACTTGATCATCACGGGGGGCGTGAACGTGAGCCCGACCGCGATCGAGTCGGCCTACGCGTCCACTCCTGGGATCGCGGACATCGCGATCGTCGGCGAGCCCGACCCGGAGTGGGGCGAGCGGGTGGTGGCGTGCATCGTGCCGACGAATGCCACAGGCCCTCCGTCACTCGCCGACGTCCGGTCGGCCGGCGTGGGCGCAGGTCTGCGCGCCGCCGACCTCCCTCGGGCGCTCCGGTTGGTTACCGCCATTCCGCGCACCCCATCGGGCAAGATCCTCCGCCGATTGCTCCGATGAAAAAAGCCCCCGGAACTGGGGTTTTCCTACGACCCTCGCCGGGTATCACGAGGCGGGACGACTTTCGTCCCGCTGCGGATTCGACTCTCTCCTCCCGTGCCCGACCCCACATCCTCACCCGCCGACCCGACGAAGGCCCCAGTGGGCGCGCCGCACGCCTCGGTGGTGGACCCGCCGGACCGGGTGTTGGTCGTCGATGGCGAACTCGACGTCGCCAGGGCGAAAGCCTTCTTCTCCGAGCTGGTCGGGCTCATCCGTGACCCCGGCTCCACGGTCTATCTCGACCTCACCGCGGTGACGTTCTTCGACTCACACGCCGTCTCCGCGTTGATCCGCGCTCGCAAGATTGCCGAGGTCCGAGCGGTGAACCTCGTCATCGCTCCGTCGCCGATCGTGACGCGAATTCTGCGGCGGGCCGGTCTCAGCGATCAGTTCCGGTGGGGCGCTCGCCCCGCTCCTGACCGCCCCTGACCCGACGAGCGACCACCCGACCGGGTCCGTGCTCGTTCACGCAAGGAACGCGACGACCGTCGTCCAGATGTACTCAATGTCGTTCTCGCAGAGGCTGTGGTTCGACGGCAGGATCAGACCCCGCTCCATCACTGCGTCGGTATTGGGAAGACCCCCGGCCGGTTGTCGGTGCGCGATGGTTCGGAACGCAGGCTGGCGGAGCGCGTTGCCGGTCCAGACCATGCGGGTGTCGATGCCGTTGGATTCCATATGGGCTTGCAACGCGCCGCGCTCCACACCCGACTCGGGCCGGATTTGCACCGGGAACATGTGCCACGCGGTGTCGACACTGGCGGTCGTGCGCGGCAGGACGAACACATCGGGCCGTTGCGCGACGCGGTCCACGAGGTGGGCGAAGTTGCGTTTGCGGGCCGCGAGGTTGTCGGCGAGCTTGTCCAACTGCACCAGTCCGAAGGCCGCCGACAGTTCCGACGGTTCGAAGTTCCATCCCACCTCATCGAAGATGAAGAGGTTGTCGTACTCGAGATCACCGTCGATGGTGGAGAAGAACCGACGGTCGACGCCCCTGGTCGACCCGTAGATCTGCACCTCGGACCGGCGACCCCACCGGCGCAGCAGAAGGCAGCGGTCCGCGAGCGCTTCGTCATCGACGCACACCATGCCACCGGTTCCCGCGCCCGTGATGATGTGCGACAGCGCGAACGAGGTGACCGAGATGTCCGAGCGCGTGCCCGTGGGAGTGCCGCGCAGCGTGGACCCGAGCGCATCACACGAATCTTCGATCACGGTGAGATCGTGCGCATCGGCGATCGTCCGGATCCGATCCCAGTCCGGGACGTTCCCGATCAGATTCGGAACCAAGATCGCCTTCGTGCGCGGTCCGACCATGGCCTCGATGGCCTCGACGTCGATGTTGTAGGTGTCCGGCTCGACGTCGACGAAGACGGGAACCAGACCGGCTCGCACCAACGGAGCGAGGTCCGTGGAGAACGTGAGGGCCGGGGTGAGCACCTCGTCACCCGGCGAGAGACCGAGCAGTTCGACGGCGAGGTAGAGCGCCGACGAACCGGAGTTGCACATGATCCCGCGCCGCTTCCCGAACAACTCGGCGATGCCCCGCTCGAACGCACGCACCGACTTCCCGATCCGCAGCGCCTGCGGACCACCGCGCAGCACGGCGACCACGGCGTCGATCTCGCGTTCGTCGTGCACGCTGCCGGCGTATTCGATACGTCGCGGGCCGGTCGTCGTCGGTGACGAGTTGCTGGTCATGCCGTCCATGCACCCCTCCGAGAGCGGGGCGAGCACCCTACGTTGCTCGATTCTCAGCGCGCCCGACGCTCGACCAAGATGGCGCGTATGGATCTTGGATTTCACTCGTACCATCAACGAGTGACTTCTCTGGCCCGCTCGGCGAGGACCGGGTTGGTGCGGTTATCGACGACGTCGCCCTCAGTGTCCTCCGCAATACCCGGCACCACTGACCATTCATGTCCGTCTTGTCCCGGTCATGCCCAACTGGGCCTATCCTTACTCCGGGCACCGCCGACGGCGGTCGTGGGATGAGGGGTCGGGGAAACGGATGCGCCGGTGGGCCGTAGTGATCGTGGCTGCCCTTGCCGTGCTGCTCGTCGGCTGCGACAAGCCCCGCGTCGTCCCGATCGGCGACGCGCCGCTCCGATACCGGGACGAGATTTTCCCTCAGACCGCCGTCACCAAGAACGTGCAGTACGGAAGCGCGGCGGACCAGTTCGGTCAAACCCAATCGCTCCTGCTCGATGTGTACGCCCCGGTCGGGGACACGGTCACCGCGCGTCCGGCCATCGTCTGGGTGCACGGCGGCTCGTTCAAGTCCGGTGACAAGTCTTCGAGCCAGATCGTGAACGAGGCGACGGCGTTCGCGAAGCTCGGCTACGTCGGCGCGTCGATCAACTACCGCCTGTATCCGAGCGGTTGCACGACGAACTATCAGCTCGCCACGTGCGTCCAGGCGATGACCGACGCCCAACACGACGCGCAGGCCGCCGTGCGCTTTCTCCGTGCGAACGCCGCGACGTACGGCGTCGATCCCACCCGCATCGCGATCAAGGGAACCTCAGCGGGCGCCATCACCGCGCTGCACGTCGGGTTCAACTCCGACGACCCCGGGACCAGCGGGAGCCCCGAGTTCCCATCGACGGTCCGAGCCGCGGTGTCCGTGTCCGGAGCCAAGAAGCTCGGCACCGCGAATGCTGGTGATGCCGCCAGCCTCCTCCTGCACGGCACCCTCGACACCGTGGTCCCGTACCAGTGGGCGGTCGACACCTATAACGAGGCGACCGCAGCCGAACTGACGACCTACCTCACCTCGTTCGACGGTGCCGGTCACGCGCCGTACAGCGATCACGGCACCGAGATGTTCGAGCAGACCCGCAACTTCTTGTACTGGGAGATGGACCTTCCCGGCGCCGCCCACTGAGGCGTCGCACCGACTCAGGGAACCGGGGTTCCACGTCGGCGTCGGCGCTGGAGCCCGAGCGTTCCGCCGATCCCGGCGACGACGCCGATGCCGACCGCGACCACCAGGAGCGGCCAACTCGTGCCGCTCCCCTTCGTCGTGCGGATCACAGGCACGAGTGAGGTGGTCGTCGTCGTCCGCCCCGGGCGCACCCGGCGGGTCGGAGTGCTCTTCGGGACACGCGGACCTCTGAGGACGCTGCTCGGCGTCGGGATTCGCGCTTGGGGACCGGTGGTGCAATCCCCATCGCTTTTGACGACATCAGCCGCGCCGACCGAGCCGAAGTCGTTGCCGCTGATGGTGGCGTTGCACGAGTTGTGGAGCAGCACCGGCGTGGTCCCCGCGGAGACGCGTTGCCGATTGCCGCGGACCTCGATGCCGTCGAAGCGGGTGAACCGCATCAGCGTCCCCTCGTACCCGCCCGACGATCCCTCACCGCGATTCCCGATCACGTGGATACCCGTACGTGTGGACCGCTCGGTTCCGACGTACACACTGATGCCCCGACCACCCTTCACCTGATTGTTCTCCAACCAGACGTCCTGCACGCCAGTCCCCGCCCCGACCGCAGCGAGGAGGAAGTTCACGTAGCCGTCGACCCGATTGTTGCGAACGTGCACCGTGCGAACGAGACCGTGAGCCGGCTCGAGATCGATCACGGACCGACCGATCGCGCGCATCG
>JANLTQ010000545.1:0-4799 GCA_031363005.1 Acidimicrobiia bacterium
TCCACGCTGCCGTGGACGTCGTTCAGTCCGTTTGGGCCGATCAAGATGGGGTGGGATCCGCCGCCGTTGACAGTGCGAGACGCCCGCCGATTCGCCCAACGAGACGGCCGTGTGCCGAACCCACCGCCGTCGACGACCACCGCGGCAGAACCGGGCGACGTCCTCCTGCGCGCCGAACGGCTCGCGGTCCGAATCGACCATCACGCCATCCTCGACTCGATCGACATCTCGGTCCGGGCCGGCGAGGCGGTCGCCCTCCTCGGGCGGAACGGCGCCGGAAAATCGACCCTGCTGCGCGCGCTGGCCGGGCTCATCGAACTCGACCGCGGTGCGGTGATCGGTGACACCACGCGCGCGTACGTCCCGCAGGATCCGTCGAGTCTGTTGTTTCGTTCGACGGTCCGAGCCGAGGTGGCGGAGACGCTCCGGCTGCTCAACCGCCCCGATACCGGAGCGGTCGACCACTGGATCGATGCGCTCGGCCTGCACGATGTGGCCGATCGTCACCCGCGATCGCTGTCCGGCGGCGAACGCCAGCGCGTGGCCATCGCCGCCGTCGCAGTGGGCAACGCCACGGTCCTCCTCCTCGACGAACCGACCCGCGGAATGGACGCCGCCTCTCGCGCCGCACTCGAGCACGCGATCGCGCAGCACTGCGCCCAGGGCGGTGCGGTCGTCCTTGCGACCCACGACGTCGAGCTCGCAGCCCGGTGCGCACACCGCGCCATCGTGCTGGGCGACGGCGAAGTAGTGGCCGACGGTCCCGCACGGGACGTGCTCGGCGGATCCCTCTTCGCTCCGCAGGTGGCACGCGTGTTCCCCGGCTCTCTCACCGTCCAGGACGTCGAGCAGGCGCTCAGGGTGACCCGATGACGGCGATCACGAGTCCAACCCAGAAGCGGAAGCGTCTCGACATTCGGCCGGCGCTCGTCTACACGCTCGTGGTGATCATCGGTATGGGCGCGTTCCTGTATCCGTTCTGGATCCCGTCGAGCTCGTTGCCCAACCAGGCGCACAGTGGTGACGCGCCACTCATTGCGGGCATCGTCGCCGCGCTCGCAGTGACTGCCGTCGCGCTCGAGGTCCGCCGCGGCACCATGAACGGCGGGACCGTCGCGATCCTTGGTGTGCTCGCCGCGTCCGCGGGACTGCTCCGGCTCCTCTCGCTCCCGCTCGGCGGGAACGGCATCTTCTTCCTCGTCGTCCTCGCGGGCGCAGCGTTCGGACCGCGGTTCGGCATGTTGCTCGGACTGTGTTCGATGGCGGTGTCCGCGATCATCACCGGCGGCATCGGACCGTGGTTGCCGTTCCAGATGCTCACGTTGAGTTGGATGGGTGCGCTCGCGGGCGCGCTCGGCGCGGTAACCCGCACGTGGCCGAGGCGTGTGGAACTCGTTGCGCTCGCGGCGTACGGATGGATGTGGGGATTCGCCTACGGCGCAATCATGAACCTCTGGTTTTGGCCGTTCCAACGCAACGGCGGCGAACTCGATTGGATCCCCGGGTCGAGTGTGGCGGCGACGCTGCGCCACTACTGGTCCTTCTACGTGGCGACCTCGTACCCGTGGGATGCCGCGTCGGCATTGGCCAACGCAGTCCTCATCCTGCTCACCGGCACTGCGGTTCTCGCCACCCTGCGCCGGTTCGCCCACCGCCTCGACCCCGTCGTCGAGCTCGTCGACCTCCCGAACTGACTCATCCGGAAGGGACACGTCGGCGCGAAATGGACTACGGTCCCGGCCGAGTTCGGAACGGGAGAAGCCGGTGTGATTCCGGCGCTGACCCGCAACTGTGATCGCAGCACCCGCTGCGTGAGCCAGATCCCCGCCGCGCTCCACTGGGCAACCGCCCCGTGCTCGTATCCGTTGCCGGGCGAACCGGCACGACACTGGGCCCTCGTGGAAAGGGGCCTGCGGAGGTATTCCATGCAACGATCTCGTCGTCTTCTTCTCTGCGCGCTCATCGCCGCGCTTGCAGTGGCCGGGTGTAAGAACACCGGGTTCAACGACCCGGCCAACCCGTCCGTGATCACCAAAGCCGGTACGTGGCTCACCAGCCAACAACTTACCGACGGCTCGTTCGAAGTCGGCGGGTTCGCCGGCTTCGAGACGCCGGACGCAATCGTTGCCATCGCCGAGCGCGCGCAAACCAGTGCGGCGTGGGATTCCACGAAGGCTCGCAATGCAGTCCTCGCCGTGACCAAGAACGGCAAGTCTGCGCTCGATGCGGTCGACGACTTCGCCGACGGCACGCTGTCGGCCGGCCAAGCGGCGAAGCTCATCGTGCTCGTGGCGGCACCACTCGGTCTGAGCCCGACGGCGTTCAACCCACAGGGCGACACGGCGCGCAACCTCGTCACCGTGGTCAACCAGGGCGCCCAGCCCAACGGGTCCTACGGCGCGTTCAACGCCACGCTGTACGCGGCGATCGCGAAGCGTCAGACGAGCGGTTCCGTTCCGGCGGCGACCGTGACGTACATCCGTGACGCGCAGCAGACGAACGGCGGGTGGAACTTCTCCGGCGACGCCACCGGCACCGACCTGGACATCGACACCACCGCACTCGCGGTGCAAGCCTTGGTGGCCGCGAAAGTCACTGCCACCGACGCGAATCTGGTTGCCGGCCTGCAACTGCTCGCAGACCAGCAGACGGCAACCGGCGGCTGGCAGTCATTCGGTTCCGACGACCCGAACTCGACCGCCACCGCGATCATGGCCGTCACCTCCGCCGGCTTCGACCCGACGAAGGCGTGCTGGCGTGACACCGTGCGTCCGGCGCAGCAAGGGACGGCGTACGCGAACCCGGTCGGCTGGCTGCGCACGCAACAGGCCCAGGACGGTCACATCACCAGCTCGAACGACGCGTTCCCGCCGGTGAACACCTTCGCCACCACGCAGAGCATCGAAGCACTGGCGCGCGGTTGGCTGCCCGTCGCGTGGCTGGCACCAAGAACTTGCTAAAGAGGTAGGACAGAAAGAGCTGAACGGGCGTGCGTCTCGGAGTCGTGAACTCCGGGGTGCACGCCCGTTCGCGTTCAGTACTTCTTGTCGGACTTCTTCGCGTTCTTGTCGGCGCGCTTCTCTTTCAGCGACTTGCCGACCTTCTTGTTCGTCGGTTTCTTCGGGGACTTGTCGGCCATGGGGGTGTCCTCTCAATCGTCCAGGTCTACCGGACGCATCCTGGTGATCACGCCGCTCGTAACTGTGACCCATGGCGACCCTAACGGGTCTCGGTCCTCTCGTCCGCCAGGTTCTGGTAAAGACACGCCGACCCGTCTCACGACGCGAGGAGATCACGGCCATGGGAGCCCGACCGGTCCGCCAGCACTACCTCGACCCCGACCACCCGCCGATCTCGGTCACTATCGACCCTGCGCTCGCTCCCAACCTCGGGCCGTGGCACGCGCATCGCGCCCGGTTCGAGTCGACCCTGCGCGGCTTGTCCACCGAGGACTGGCAGCGACCGACCCGATGCGAGGCGTGGAACGTGCGCGAAGTGATCGGTCACCTGACCGTGGTCGACGGATTCTGGGCCTTGACATTTTCCAACGGGCGCGACGGTCAGGAGCCGACGACGTTTCTGCGCGGGTTCGACCCATCGAGTTCGACCGACGAACTGGTGGCGGCAACGCTTCCACTCTCTACCGACGAACTCCTGAAGCGCTTCTCGTCCGCCGCGGTCGCACTCGCGTCCGTGCTCGACCCGCTCACGGATGAGCAGTGGCGGAACCGCATGGAGTCACCGCTCGGCCACCTGCCGATGGTCTTCAGTGCCGGTCACATGTTCTGGGACAGCTGGCTGCACGAGCGAGACATTCTCGAACCGCTGGGCATGGCCATGCCGATTGCGGCCGACGAACTCCTCGCGGTCACCGGGTTCTCGCTCGCCTTCGCCGGTCTGCAGGGCGGGACGCTCGACGATCCGAACCCGGTCGGCCCCGGTCCGGCTGCGCCGATCGACGCCACCGTGACGTTCGACGATCTGGCGAGTGTCGCGCTGCGGATCCGCATCGACTCCGCGATCGAGATCAGCCGCGCCGATCGCGCCGAGGGCACAACGTCAGCCGGGTCCGCCGCGGAGTTCGTCGACGCGTGCGCCGGCCGCGCTCCGCTCCGACCAGTCCTCGACCGACTCCCCGCCGACCTCGCCGCCCAAATTGGGCGCGCCGCTCAGGTACTCTGAACCGGCGATCGGACCGCCGCGAACCTCAGGTCTTGGAGGCGGCGAAAATGCTGCCGATCGACGCATCCAATGCAGCATCGAAGTCGGCGTCGGTCTGCTGCGCGGACAGACCCTCGGTGAGCGCGCGCGAGAAGCTTGCGACCACACCGTGGTTCCGAGACAACCGGGCGTTGGCCTCGTCCCGGCTGTAACCACCGGAAAGCGCCACCACCCGAAGCACGTTTGGGTGGTCGACCAGCTCGGAGTAGAAGTTGTCCGCCTCCGGCAAGGTGAGCTTCAACATCACGACCTGGTCATCTGCCAGCGCGTCGAGCTGACGCAGGATCTCGGTCTTCAACAGTGCCTCGGCCTCGGCCTTGGCCGGACTGTGAATGTCCACTTCAGGTTCGATGATCGGCACGAGACCGTGACCGAGGATCTGCTTTCCAACTTCGAACTGCTGGTCCACGATTGCCTGCACACCTTTGGCGTCCGCAAGCTTGATCACCGATCGCATCTTCGTGCCGAACACACCCTTGGCGACGGCGCGCTCACACAACGCATCCAGATCCGGCATCGGCTTCATCAGCTGCACACCGTCGGCGTCGTCGGCGAGACCTTTGTCCACCTTCAGGAAC
>JANLTQ010000489.1:0-5588 GCA_031363005.1 Acidimicrobiia bacterium
ATCGCCGACGCGTACCCGCGGCCTCGCAGTTCGCGTGGCGTGTACACCGGCCCGACGCGTACGACGCCCTCAATCGGCGCGCTCAACCCGCACATGGATACCGCAGCATCGTCATCCCAGACCCAGAGCTGTCCTGCGGCCAGACGGCGCGCGACCACCGACTCCGAATCGCCCGGCGGGTCGCCGATCTCGGTCACGAACGCAACGAATGACTCGACGAGGAACCCGAGGTCCTCGGTCCTCGCTCGCCTCAGGACACCCGAAGCCGGTTGATCGACGACGGTCGCAAGTTCGTAGAGCCGTTGACCGAGCGTCGGACGGGCGGGGACGCGCGTGCGTTCCGCCCACGCACCGGCGAAGTTCGCCGCCGTTGCCGCCTCACCGCTGACGCCAGGGAGCTCGACTCCTTCATCGGCGATCACGTCGACGACGGCCCGAACCGCCTCGCGCGACATCGGGGTCAAGGTCGCGTGAAAGTCGAGCGGCGATTGGAACACGACACCGATCACGTCGTGTTCTTCGACCGCCGTCCAATACCGCCCGGCTTCCGGGTGCTCGACGCGCACATGCAGCAGGGTGAGGATCAGGTTGTGTTGGGCCGGATCTGACGCCAAGAACGGGCCCGCGACGTCGAGCACCGCGGCCGGGTTGTCAGACGTGTGCACGGTGATGGACATGGCCGCCATGGTGGCCGCTCGCGCCCGGCAACACCGGGGATTTCCAGCTGCGTACCCGACCGGGTCGAGCGTCAATCGCGTCGGGACCGCTCCGGGAGGTCCAGCGACCAAGCGACGCGAGTCTTGTCGCGGTGATACCCGTGCGCCTCGTACAAACCGCGCGCACCGGTCGGGTTCTCGGCATCGACGTCGAGCGCGGCGAAGTCGAGGCCCTCGGCTGCAAATGCCTGCGCGCTCAGGCCGAGGAGGACACTGGCGATACCGCGATTGCGCCACGGTCGCCGCACGCCGAGTTGGTGCGTCCAGCCCTCGGTGAACCCGAGTCCGGGCCAGTCATCGGGGTGAATCGAGTTGAGGACGTACCCCGCGATCTCGTCGCCGTCGATGACGAGAAAGGAACAGTCGGCGCGAAAGCCATGACCGCCGGTGATCCACCGATGCCACGTCTCGACGTCGAGCTCGATGGCCGCGAAGTGATCGCGGAACGCCTCGTTGTGTGCGTCCCGGGCGGCGGCGTCGTAGGCGAAGTCGTACGGCACGATGCGAAGCGGGGCCGGGAGGGTGCGCTCGGATCCCGCGAACCCTGCCAACGGCCGCCGCATCTCGAAGTAGTACCGCAGCGGCGAGAACCCGAAGCCCTCGAACAACTGCTCACGCGGCAGGTCCCCTTGCGCCGCGCTGAGCTCCAACCAGCCGGGTCCATCCGTCGGTTGGGCCTCGGCCACCTCGGTCCCCCGCGCTACGAGCCAGGCCAAGAGTTCAGGCCCGATTCCCTGGTCTCGGCAATCGGGGACGACGGCACCGGCGATATGCACGCGCCGCTGATGCGAGCTCGGGATACAGACGACGGTCCCCCACGCAACGATCCGACCGTCGCGCCAACCGAGCCGGGCGTCGGCGGCGGGATCGACGTAGGACAGACCGAGTTCGTCCTCGAGATCAATGCGCCCGAGCACCTCACCGGTGTGATCGAACGCCTCGATCGCCGCGAGGGCCTCAACCCACGCGTCGAGATCTTCGTCCCGTGCCCCGGTCCATTCCACGTCCATCCGCGCTCAGAGTCGCTCGATAATCGTCACGTTGGCCTGTCCCCCACCCTCACACATGGTCTGGAGACCGTAGCGACCGCCCGTGCGTTCGAGCTCGTTGAGCATCGTCGTCATCAAGCGCACGCCGGTCGCACCGAGGGGGTGGCCGAGCGCGATCGCGCCGCCGTTCACGTTGACCTTCGCCATATCGGCGCCGGTCTCCTTCTGCCACGCGAGCACCACCGATGCGAACGCTTCGTTGATCTCGACGAGGTCGATGTCCGCCAGCGACATGCCTGCCTTCTCGAGCGCGTAGGCCGTGGCCGGGATGGGCGCCGAGAGCATGAAGATCGGGTCCGCGCCCCGTACGGAGAGGTGATGGATCCGCGCTCGCGGCGTGAAACCATGTTCGTCGACGGCCCGCTCCGACGCGATCAACATCGCACTCGACGCGTCGGAGATCTGTGACGCCATCGCCGCCGTGATCCGACCGCCTTCGACGAGCGGCTTCAGTGACCGGATCTTGTCCCAGTTCGGTTCGCGCGGGCCTTCGTCGAAGGTCGCGTCGCCGAGCGGGATGATCTCCTTCTCGAAGCGACCCTCCGCACGCGCCTTGATCGCACGCTCATGCGACTCGACTGCGAACGCTTCCATGTCGTCGCGAGAGATGTCCCACTTCTCGGCGATCAGTTCGGCACCCCGAAACTGGGACACCTCCTGGGTGCCGTACCGCTCGACCCAACCGGTGCTCGTGCTGAACGGATCCGTGAACCCGAACTGCTCGGCGACGGTCATGGCCGCAGAGATCGGGATCATGCTCATGTTCTGCACCCCGCCGGCGACGACGAGATCTTGCGTCCCGCTCATCACGCCCTGCGCCGCGAAGTGGACCGCTTGCTGACTCGATCCGCACTGACGATCGACGGTGGTGCCGGGCACTTCCTCGGGGAGACCGGCGGCCAGCCACGCCGTGCGGGCGATGTCGCCAGCTTGGGGGCCGATGGCGTCGACGCACCCGAAGATCACATCTTCGACCGCGGCCGGATCGAAGTCGTTGCGATCCACGATCGCCTTCAGCACGTGTGCGCCGAGGTCGGCCGGATGCACCTGACTCAGCCCACCGCCGCGCCGCCCGACGGGCGTCCGCACCGCATCAACGATAAAAGCCTCCACTACTGCTCCTCCGCTCGAATGATCGAACTCGCGTATCGGTCGGGACGCTCCGGAGCTGCTCGCCCTCCGGGCTCGGGAGTACACCAGCGAAACGTGATCATCAGGGTTCCTTCCGCTCGAATCACTTCACGTCAAGGATTGCACGGGCGACTCGCTCGCGGTGCCAGGCGGCGTCGCCCCACGCGCCGGCGAGCGCCCACGCTCGCTTCATCCACAGATGCAGGTCGTACTCGTACGAGTAACCAATCGCGCCGTGACACTGGAGCGCGGCGCGTGCCGCGAGCTTCGCGACGTCGGCCGTTTGCGCCTTCGCCATCGACACGTGCACGGCCGCGTCGGGGGCGTCGGTCGCCAGCGAGTGCGCGGCGCGGTACACGAGCGGTGCGGCGAACTCGATGCCGATGCGCACGTTCGCGAGTTGGTGCTTGATCGCCTGGAACGAGCCGATCGGTGCACCGAACTGCTTGCGGTCGATGGTGTACGCGACCGTCATGTCGAGCATCTGACGGGAGAGGCCGAGCAACTGCGCGGCGTAGCCGAGGTTGGCCCGCCAGAACGCGCTCGACAGTTCTTCGCGCGTCAGTGATCGAGACTCGGTCGCATCCACGAGCCGAGCGAGCCGCCGCGCACCATCCACCGACGTCACGGCATCGAACTTCGCGCCCGCGCCGAGCGCGATGACCGGGTCCGGGTCGAGCCGGACCACGACGCCGGCCGACGCGGCCCACGGGATCAACGGGTCACCGGCCGTGACGGTCACGTCACCGGACACCACGCCGGGATGATCGTCAACCGCGAGGGGCGCACCGACCAACACATGCTCCACGAACGGCTCGGGCAACGCGGCCCGTCCGGTCTCTTCGGCGAGCAGCACTGCGTCGAGCTCGGTCAGTCCGAGCCCACCGGCCGATTCCGGAACGAGCGCACCGAGCACGCCCATCGCACCGAGGGCGTGCCAGGCGCCGCCGCTGCGGCCGTCGGCGTTCGTCCATGCGGCCCGCACCACACTCGGTGGACACTCCTTGGCGAGCAGGTCCCGAACCGCGTCTCGGAACGCGAGCTGATCGTCGGTAAACGCGAACTCCATATCCGCTACTTCCTCGGGAGCCCGAGCACGCGCTCGGCGATCACGTTGCGTTGGATCTCGTTCGTACCCGCGTAGATCGGGCCGGAGAGCGCGAACTCGAACCCCCTCATCCACGAGGACTCGAGTTCGGCTTCGAAGCCAAGGAGGTCCAACGCGGTCTCATGCAACGACACGTCGAGCTCGGACCAGAACACCTTCGTGAGGCTGGACTCCACTCCGGGCGGATCACCGCCGGTCACGCGCGTCACGGTCTGCAGGGTCTGGAGTCGGTACGCCTCGGAGTCGATGTAGGCCTGCGCCACTCGGCCGCGCAGTGAACCGTCGACCGCGTCGGGGCCGCGCTCGCGATACAGCGCCACCAAACGTTCCGCCGTCGCCATGAATCGACCGGGACTTCGCAGCGTGAGCCCGCGCTCGGAACCGGTGGTGGCCATCGCCACGCTCCAACCCTGGTCCACGCCGCCGAGCACGAGATCGTCGGTCACCAACGCGTCCTCGAAGAACACCTCGGCGAATCCTTCGTCACCGTCGAGCCGCCCAAATCCACGGACAGTGACGCCCGGCGTGTCGAGCGGGACGAGGAAGTAGGTGAGCCCACGATGACGCTCCGCCGACGGGTCAGTGCGAAACAGGCCGAAGAGATGCGTGCAGAATGCGCCGCGTGTCGTCCAGGTCTTTTGACCGTTGAGCCGCCAGCCGCCGGCCGCATCGTCGCGGGTCGCGGTCGACCGGATGCCGGCCAAGTCGCTGCCGGCGTCGGGTTCGGACCACCCCTGGCACCATGACTCCTCGCCGCTCGCCATCGTCGGGAGGTACCGGTCCTGCTGCTCGGGTGTGCCGAACTCGAAGATCGTGGGAGCCAGGAGGAAGATCCCGTTCTGGGTCACCCGCTGCGGTGCGCCGGCCCGGTAGTACTCCTCTTCGAAGATCAACCACTCCCACAACGACGCGCCCCGGCCGCCATACTCCTCAGGCCACGAGACCACCGCCCAGCGGGCGTCGAACAGCTTTCGCTCCCATTCGAGGTGCAGCGCGAACCCGGCGGCGGTGTCCCCACTCGGCAGCGGCTCAGCGGGCACGTTGGCCGCCAACCAGCCGGCCACCTCGGCACGAAACTCCTGCTCGGCCGGGCTCCACGTGAGATCCATACGGGCCGGGACGCTATCCGAGCCGTCATTCGACCCTCGATGGCGACCGGCGGGCCCCTTCACTGATCGTGCCTCAGAGCTTTGCCCGATACTTGCCCGTTTGACCGGATCGGGTAGTTCGGGAAGACTGCCGGAACTTCGCGGGCAGCGGAGCTCCTGGGAGGGACATCAATGCGCCGGTTTCGTACCCGACTTCTCGCAATCATCTGTGCGCTGAGCGCCGGCCTCGTGCCGGCCTTGGTGGTCGACGGCTCGGCCACCGCGCTGTCGAACCCGACGATTCCCTGGTTGCGCCTCACGCGCACGATCCCTTCCCAGCCGTGGGCCGGTTCGACCGTGAAGGCGTTCGACCTCGAAGGCTCGGCGTACCTGCCGTGGGACCAGACGCTCTGGGTCGTCGACGACCAAGCCGACAGCGCGTTCGAGATCAACCCGACCACCGGCAAGCTGTTGCGCACCATCCCGCAGACGGCGT
>JANLTQ010000564.1:0-9753 GCA_031363005.1 Acidimicrobiia bacterium
CACTCGTCGACGTCGATCGACAGATCGAAGACGTGGGAAACCGGACCACCGAGTCGGATCGTCTCGGCCAACTCCACGGTGATCACGCCACCGGGAACGCTCACTGACACGCGCGCGTCGACGAGATCGCGACGGTGCGCAACTGCGGCGGCGGCGCAGGCGCCCGTTCCACACGACTGCGTCTCCCCCACGCCGCGTTCCCAGACCCGCATCCGCACGTCATGACGACCCTCGACGTGGACGAACTCGACGTTGATGCGATTCGGGAACCGCGTGTCCGTTTCGAGTCGCGACCCGTGACGGGCGACGTCGACCAGGCCCGGATCGTCCACGAACACGACGAGATGAGGATTTCCCATGCCCGCCGCGTCGGCGATCACGTCCACACCGTCGAGATCGACGGGCAGATCGGTGGCACTGGCCGGCGCGATCGGAATCTCGGACGGGACGAAGGTGACCGCGCCCATGTCAGAGATCGCGTACGTCACCATGCCGCTTGCGTCCAGCTCGAGGTCCACCACCCGCCGACCGCCGCCCGTATCCACGACCAGCCGGCCCGGCGTGCCGAACCCCTCTTTCCGCGCCAGCCACGCCAGGCACCGGATGCCGTTGCCGGACATCTCCGCGACCGAGCCGTCGGCGTTGTAGAGCGTCATCATGACGTCGGCGCCGTCGTGGCCGGGGGCGACGAGGAGTAAGCCGTCGGCGCCGATCCCCGTGAAACGATCACAGAGCGCGACGGCATCGCGCGCGTCCAAAGCATCGGTGGTCACGAGGAAGTCGTTGCCGGTTCCATGGAGTTTCGAGAGCTGCGCCGATGTCACGAGGACCACCATTGCATGACATCGTCCGTGACGGTCTTGGATTTGCGGCCGGCATCGAACCAGGTGATCCGATCCTCGCGGCGGAACCACGCCCGCTGGCGCCGGCCGAACTGGCGGGTACGCACGGCACATTGGGCGGTGGCCGCCTCGACCGAGGCGACTCGGCCCTCGAGGTAGTCCACGAACTCCTTGTAACCAATGGCCTGGCGGGCAGTCCGGGACCAACCTCCCGTTCGTGCCAGGAGTCCCTGCACCTCCGCGACCAGCCCTGCGTCGACCATTGCCGCCAGCCGCTGCTCGGTGCGGGCGGCGAGCGTCGCGGCATCCAGGGCGAGGCCAGCCATCCGCACGTCGAAGATCGGTGCGTGAGGAGCACCGACACCCGGTCCGAACGACGAGAACGGACGACCGGTGATCTCGAAGACCTCCAGCGCCCGCACGATGCGGCGGCGGTTGTTCGGTTCCATCCGCGCCGCCGCGGCGGGATCGGTGCGCCATAACACCTCGTACGCCTCGGCCACGCCGTCGTCACCGCGATACTGCGCGTCGAGGCGGGCCCGAACGGCGAGGTCCTCGCCGGGGAACTGGAAGTCGTCGATCACCGCGTGCACGTACAGCCCGGTCCCTCCCACCAAGAGCGCACGATGACTGCGCGCCTCGATCGATCGGATCGCGCCGCGGGCGTCGCGCTGGAACCGCGCGACCGAGTAGTTCTCACTCGGGTCGGCGATGTCGATCATGTGATGCGGTACTCGTGACCGGTCGACCGAGGACGCTTTGGCGGTGCCGATGTCCATGCCCCGATACACCTGCATCGAGTCCATCGACACGATCTCGATGTCCGGCCACCGCTGCGCGGCCGCGAGTGCGAGCGCAGACTTCCCGGACGCGGTCGGCCCGACGAGCACCAGGTGCGCAACCGCGGCTCAGCCCGCCGTGACCGGTATGCGCGTCCGGGACGGGCGCGGTAGCGAGAGCACCGCGCCGAGATCACCGCGCAGCCAGTGCGGCGCGGCCTTCGTGATGGTGACCTCGACCGTCGCCCCGACGGGCACGTCCCCCACGAAATGCACCACCTTGTTCTGGCGCGTTCGTGCGGTCATCACCGCCGGATCCTTTTTCGACGGTCCTTCGACCAGCCCCTGCTCCACGCGGCCGAGCCGGGCCGCGTGCTTGGCCTTGCCGTGGCGTTCCACCACTTCGGTCAACGCATCCATACGTTCACGCACCATCGCATCGGGAACGAAGTCCTCCACCATCTCGGCGGCGGCGGTGCCGGGACGAGGCGAGAACACGAAGATGTAGGCCGCGTCATACTGCGCGATCTCCGCGAGTTCGAGGGTCCGGGCAAAGTCGTCGTCGGTTTCGCCGGGGAAGCCCACGATGATGTCCGTGGTCACCGCGAGATCGGGGATCTCCGCGCGCGCCATCACCAACTTCTCGAGGTAACGCTCAACGGTGTACCCCCGCCGCATCCGAGCAAGGGTGCGATCGCTTCCGGACTGCACCGGAAGGTGCAGATGTTCACAGACGCTCTCGCACTCGGCCATCGCGGTGACGGTCTCGGCCCGCAGATCTTTCGGGTGCGGTGAGGTGAACCGGATCCGCTCGATGCCGTCCACCGCGTCCACCGCGCGCAGCAAGTCCGCGAACTGGGGACTCCACTGCCCGGCGCCGAGGTCCCGGCCGTAGGAGTTCACGTTCTGTCCGAGCAACGTCAACTCGCTCACACCGTCGCGCGCGAGCTCGGTGACCTCGTGAACGATGTCGCCCATCCGCCGGCTGACTTCGGCGCCGCGCACCGACGGCACGATGCAGAACGCGCAGCTGTTGTCGCACCCGATCTGGATCGTCAGCCAGGCGCGGTGGTCCACCTCGCGTCGGGCCGGCAACGCGGAGGGGTAGGCCTCGTGCTCCTCGAGGATCTCGACGATCGACTCGCCGGTTCGGGCGGCCTCCGCCAGCAACGCCGGTGCGTGCGCGAGGTTGTGGGTGCCGAACACGACGTCGACGTGACCAGCGCGCGTGACGATCTCGTCCCGGTCCTTCTGCGCGAGACAGCCCCCGACCGCGATCTGCAGACCCGGACGCCGGTCCTTCAACGATTTCAGGTGACCGAGATGCCCGTACAACTTGTTGTCGGCGTTCTCCCGGATACAGCACGTGTTCAGGACGACGACGTCGGCGGATTCGAGATCGTCGGTGGCTTCCATTCCGTCCGCCTCGAGGAGACCCGCGATGCGCTCGGAATCGTGTTCGTTCATCTGACACCCGAAAGTGCGGACGTAGAAGCGCTGGGTCACCACCGGATTCTACGAGACGGCCCGGTCCGTATCCCTCTCCGCGCGAAGCAGCCGTCCCCGTAGGCTCGACTCCCCATGGGCACACCACGAACCGCGTCGACGCTTCGCGTCGCGACCTGACGCGAACCGCGATGCCCCTCGGTGCCGGCGGATGGGAACTCGTTGCCGCGCTGGCTGTCGTCACGATCGCTGCGACGATTCAGGGCGCCATCGGCTTCGGGATCAATCTGATGGTGGTGCCGGTGCTGGCGGTCCTGATCCCCGGATCGGTGCCCGGGTCGATGGTGTTGCTCAGCATTCCCATGACACTGACCATGCTGCTGCGCGAGCACCACTCGATCGATTGGGTGGGGGTCCGATGGATTGCGTTGGGTCGCCTCCCGGGGACCACGGTCGGCATCGCGATCGTCGCGGTGGTGCCCGGGCCTGAACTCTCGATCATCGTCGGGGCCGCGATCGTGCTCGGAGTGTTCCTGAGCGCGCTGCACCCGGGCATCCCCGTGAGTCGACGCAATGCCTTCGGCGCCGGCACGTTCGCGGGAATCGCGAACTCCTCCGCCTCGGTCGACGGCCCACCGCTCGCACTGCTCTACCAACGATCCGAGCCCCACACGCTGCGCGCCACCCTCGCCACGTCGTTTCTCATCGGCGCGACTGTGTCCGCGACCGCGCTGGCGGTGGCCGGCAAGCTCTCGGTTGAGCAACTCGAACTCACTGCGCTCTTGTTGCCAGCCGTCGGCCTCGGTCTTCTTGCCAGCCGTCCTCTCGCCCGCCGGGTCTCGCCCCAAACCCTCCGGCCGTTCGTACTCGCGTTTGCCACGGTTGCCGGGCTGGTCGCGATCGCTCGAGGCATCGCTTCGGTATAGCGCCGGCAGGCTCGGTACTGACCCCGATGGGTCTGATGTCCGAGGCCGCGAAGAGCGGCCTGAAACGCCAAACGGTCAGTGGGCCCGCGGTAGGCAAACGCAGCGCAACGAACAGACGGGCGGAGACGGACTCGTGGTCCCGTCTCCACCCGCTGAACGCTGTGTTTCTTGACTCGGACACGTTCCGGTGTCCCGGGAATCCGAGCCACCGAGGTTGCCGAGGTTGCCGAGCGTTACTCCGCTTCGGCGCTCTCGTTGCCGAGTGCCGCAGCTTCGAGATCCAACTCGTCCATCGGATCTTCTTCGTCGGCGAGGACTTCCTTACGGATCTTCTCGCTGATCTCCACCATCAGGTCGACGTTCTCGGCCAAGAACTTCTTCGCGTTCTCACGACCCTGGCCGAGTTGTTCGCCTTCGTAGGTGAACCACGCACCGGACTTCTTCACGATGCCCATGTCCACACCGATGTCGAGCGCAGAACCTTCTCGGCTGATGCCCTTGCCGTACATGATGTCGAACTCGGCCTGCTTGAACGGCGGCGCGACCTTGTTCTTGACCACCTTGACCCGGGCTCGGTTCCCGACGATCTCGGCACCGTCCTTCAACGACTCGATCCGACGGATGTCCAACCGCACCGACGAGTAGAACTTCAACGCCCGGCCACCGGGGGTGGTCTCGGGTGAACCGAACATCACGCCGATCTTTTCCCGCAACTGGTTGATGAAGACCGCAATCGTGCGGGACTTGTTCAGGTTGCCGGTGATCTTGCGGAGTGCCTGGCTCATGAGACGAGCCTGCAATCCCATGTGCGAATCGCCCATCTCGCCTTCGATCTCGGCGCGTGGCACGAGTGCGGCCACCGAGTCGATCACGAGCACGTCCAGCGCTCCGGAGCGGATCAGCATGTCTGCGATCTCGAGCGCCTGCTCACCCGTGTCCGGCTGGGAGATCAGCAAGTCGTCGACGTTCACGCCGATTGCCGCGGCGTAGACCGGATCCATCGCGTGCTCGGCATCGATGTACGCGCACGTGCCGCCGTTGCGTTGTGCCTCGGCGACCACGTGCATGGCCAACGTCGACTTTCCGGACGACTCCGGACCGAAGTTCTCGACGATCCGGCCTCGGGGCAATCCCCCGATCCCCAACGCGAGGTCCAGGGCCAGGGCACCGGTCGGGATGGCCTCGACGCCAACATGGCCCCGCTCACCCAGACGCATGATCGCGCCCTTCCCAAACTGCTTCTCGATCTGCCCGAGCGCCATGTCGAGCGACTTGTCACGATCCATTCGAGTGAACTCCTTCTCGTTCATTTCTTTCCCTCTTGAACTGTTGGGGGGAAGCGCTCGTTGCTGTAGTCCTCAAGGTACGACGAGGGTGTGACCATCCCCGTCGCCCTGGATCGTCGGTGTCGATCAGACCAAGGAACACGGGCTGCGTCGCAAACTACCGGGGTGGAGTTCCATCAACGGAGTTCATCCTAGAGCGAACACTCGTTCGGAGCAAGCATTCTCTCGGGAAACCGAGAAACGCGGAATCACGCAGGCCACGCCGTGGCGGCCGCGTGGTGACCCCGGACACTTTTCTGGGTGAAGGCCATCCGTCCGTCCGGGCCGCTCCGAACCTCTCACCATGCAACCAAACTCCACGTCCTCTCGACCCACGACCTGGCGTCGGCGCCTCGCCATCGGCACGGCCCTTCTTGCCCCGCTGACGATCGCCGCGTGCGGTTCCTCGAGCGGCTCGACGACGAGTCCCACCACCGCAGCAAAGCCGGCGGCCAAGGCTCCGGCCAAGGACACGGTCGACATCAAGTTGATCGCGTACCGGCCGACCGCGCTGACCGTCAGCGCCGGATCCACCGTCACGTGGAACCAAATGGATCCCGGTGTCCACACCATCACGTCCGGGACCGTCGCCCCGGGCGGCGGCAACGTCACCGAGCAGCCCGACGGCATGTTCGCCTCCGGCGAAATCGCCACCGGCAAGCAGTACACCCACACGTTCGCCCAGCCCGGTACGTACAAGTACTTCTGCGAAATCCACCCCGCCACGATGACCGGCGAGATCACCGTCAAGTAATCGCACCACCCGAACCACCCGCATTATCCGTACTTCCCCCCAACCCACGAACCAGGAGTCACCACCATGAACCGCAAGCAGCTGATCCGTTCGGCGATCCCGATCGTCGCCCTCGCACTGACCGCCACGGCATGCGGCAGTAGCAGCAGCACGCCGAAGTCCAGCGACAAGCCCAAGACCACCAACACCTCCACGAAGGCGACCACGGCCGCAGTTGCGGGCTCGGACACCGGTGCGGCCACCCTGCGCGCCGGGCTGACGAGCCTCCTGACCGAGCACGTCTCGTTGGCGGCAACGGCGACCGGTGCCGCCTTGCGCGGCGATGACGCCTCCTTCACCGAGTACGCCACCGCATTGAATGGCCCGGACAAGAGCAACACTTCGGACCTCGTCGCGGCGATCACCTCGGCCTACGGCCCGGAAGTGGGCACCGCGTTCGACGGTCTGTGGCGGAGTGAGAACCACATCCCGCAGTTCGTTGCCTACACCCAGGCTGTAGCCAAGGGCGACGAAGCCGGCAAGACCGCCGCAGTCGAAAAGTTGACTGCGTACGCCAAGACCGTCGGCGAGACACTGAACTCGGTGAACTCGAACCTGCCGGTCGACGCAGTGACCCAGGACATCACGATGCACGCGACCACACTGATCGCGGTCATCGATGCCCAGAAGGCCGGCGACGAAGCGGCCGTCTACAAAGCGCTGCACGAGGCCTACGCGCACATGGAGGGCACCGCCAAGGTGCTCGCCGACGCAACGGCCAAGAAGTTCCCCGAGAAGTTCGACGGTGACGCATCGTCGCCCGCTTCGGAACTGCGTGCAGGACTGACCGGTCTGCTCAGTGAGCACGTCTGGCTCGCCGCCAACGCGACCGGTGCCGCACTCGGTGGTCGTACGCCCCAGTTCGAGGCCGCCGCTGCTGCATTGAACGGCCCGACCGACAGCAACACGACGATGCTCGTGGATGCCATCGGCAGCGTCTACGGCGAAGAGGTCAAGACGGCGTTCGACGGTCTGTGGCGGAGTGAGAACCACATTCCGCAGTTCGTTGCCTACACCCAGGCTGTAGCCAAGGGCGACGAAGCCGCCAAGACGGCTGCCGTCACCGCCCTCACCGCGTACGCCAAGACCTTCGGCGACACGTTGAACTCGGTGAACTCGAACCTGCCTGCCGACGCCGTGGCCCAGGACATCACGATGCACGCGACCACACTGATCGCGGTCATCGATGCCCAGAAGGCGAACGACCCGAAGGCGGCGGACCTGCTCCGTGCGGCAGTTGCGCACATGGCCGGAACCGCAAAGGTGCTCGCAACCGCAACCGTGGCGAAGTACCCCGGCAAGTTCTAAACCGCACCACTTCAAGACCGACGATGCCCCGCCCTCCCCTGGCGGGGCATCGTCGCGTCTCGGGCCATAGTGGTCAGCCGGGCACCTGGTACGAGATTCCACCGAAACCGTGGATTCTGCGACCACGTCTTCGTCGCCACCCCGAGCGACGTTGTTGCGCTGGTCCACCGATACGGTGGACCAGCGCACAAAGGTCGACCCGAAACGCCGGGCGCGAGTCACCCCAGGGGGAGGCGGGCGACGGTGCGGTAGATCGAGCCGGACCGGTGGGACTCGCTCTCCATCAGGACCAACTCCTCGGCGGTCCAAGCACCACCCAGCGTCACATCCGCCAAGGCTTCGACCTCGGTGGTGATCCGCTTGGGTGGGTCCAGGCGCGCCAGCGTGAGATGAGGGACGTACGGGATCACGTCACGCGCCCGGAGGAAGCCGGAGGCGGCCTCGATGACGACGTTGTGCACCGCCCGCAGCGGGGCTGGGTCGCGAACCCCCAGCCAGAACACGGCCGACCGGCGCGCCGACGGGAATCCGCCGGCCCCACTGATCTGCACCGACGGCGCAGCCGCCAGCGCCAACGGACCCGCTAACGCGCCGATCAGATCGTCGGCGGAGGAGATCTTGCCGAAGTACTGCACCGTCACGTGCCACTGCTCGCGGCGCGTCCAACGGAACTTCGAACGGCCGGCGCGATCGAACAGGCCGTCGATCGCGTCGAGCGCGTCGGGAGGCGGCACGACGGCGAGGAACGCGCGCCGGAGCGCGCTCATCAGCCGAGCGAGTCGAGGCGTTGACGCAATCCGTTCAGGAGCGAGATCGCCGCGAACTGGCGTACCCGCTCCCGATCCCCGGGTAGGCGCGTGGAGAACGACTCCGGCTCGCGATCGGGCAGGGCGATCGCAAAGCACACCGTGCCGACCGGCTGACCGTCCTGCTCGTCCGGACCCGCAACTCCCGTCGCGGAAATGCCGACGTCGGCACCCAACACGCGTTGCGCGCCGACGGCCATCTCGCGCGCACACTCTTCACTGACCACATGCTCGGCGGTGACGCCCAGCAGCGATCGTTTGATGTCCGTGGCGTAGGAGACGATCGAGCCCCGGAAGGTTGCGCTGGCGCCCGGGACCGCGCCGATGCGTGAACCGATGAGTCCGGCGGTGAGCGACTCGGCCACGCCGAGGGTCAACCCGTGCGCGGCCAGCGCCGCCAAGGCCGCGTGCTCGATCGTCTCATCGTCCACGCCGAAAACCAGCGGGCCGAGGATGGCCCGCAGCTCCACCTCTTCGGTCTCGATCAGCGAGCGCGCCTCGGCTTCGGTCGGTGCCTTCGCGGTGACCCGCACCACGAGACCCTCGATACCGCGCGCGAGAAACGCGATGGTGGGGTTGGTCTGCGCGTCCACCCGGTGGGCGATCATCTCCGACAGCCCGGACTCGGACTGGCCCCACGTCTTCAATGACCGGCTCACGATCGCGGATTGCTCACCCGAGCGCGCCAGCAGATCCGGCAGTACCTGTTCGTTCACCATGCGGTGCATCTCGTAGGGAACCCCCGGAACTGCGTAGATCACGCGGTCTCCAATCGGCGCGCGCACACCGGGCGCCGTGCCGATCGGGTTCGCGATGGCCTCGGCGCCCACCGGGATCTCGGCCTGGCGGAGGTTGTTGAGCGGCATGTCCCGCATCCGGGATCCGAACATGGCACTGATCTGCTCGACGAGTTCCTCGCGCCGTTCGAGCTCGACGCCCATGACGGCCGCGATCGCCTCACGCGTCACGTCGTCCTGGGTCGGACCGAGGCCGCCGCACACGATGACCGAATCGGCCTTCTCCAACATCTCGCTGAGCGCCGCAATCATCCGCGGGAGGTTGTCTCCCACCTTGCGGTGTTCCATCGTGTCGATGCCGGCCATGGCGAGGTGTTCGCCGATCCAACTCGAGTTCGTGTCGACGATCTGGCCGAGCAACAACTCGGTCCCGATTGCGAGAACGTCACACCTCACGCGTTGGCCTCCTGATAGCCGCGCCGCACGATGTCGAGCCCGGAGATGATGGTGAGCGCCACCGCGAACCACAGCAGCGAATCGGTGAGCCAGTGAATGTCCGACGTGAGCGGCCACACGAAGCCACCGACGGTGAGCATCTGGACGAACGCCTTGTACTTCCCGAGCTTCGCGGCCGGCAGCGAGATGCCCCGCTTTCCGGCGACCACGCGGTACGCCGAGATCCCCACCTCTCTGGCCGCCATCAGGACCACCGGCAACCACCAGATGTCACCTCGCGACACCAACGCGAGGAACCCACCCAGGGTGAGCACCTTGTCGGCGATCGGATCGAG
>JANLTQ010000571.1:0-4624 GCA_031363005.1 Acidimicrobiia bacterium
CCGCCTTCGCCGCAGCACGGTTCACCGGCAAGTAGAACGAGCCTCCGCAGATTCGAGGAGCACCACCGATGTCCGCTTCCGAGCTCGCCGAGCCGGTCATGTTCAACCCCCTGGCCGACGGCTTCGTCGAGTGGCCCTACGACCAGTACACGCGCCTGCGCGCCGAGGACCCGATCCACCGGTCCGAGCTGCTCCACGGTTACTGCGTCACCCGCTACGCGGACGTCAACACGATCCTGCGCGACCCCACCGTGTCGTCCGAGATCGACAACGCCACGCCCACGCCACTCACCGGCGACGAGATCAAGCGCCGGGACGAAGCCACGCGCGGCGGCCGCACCCTTGTACTCCTCGACGACCCCGACCACGCGCGCCTGCGGAAACTGATCCAAGCGCCGTTCCGCGCGCGCGAGGTCGAGAACCTCAGCGCGCTGGTGGACGAGCGGGTGCGCGTGCGCATGGACCAACTGATCGCAGAACACGGAACCGGCGCTGGAACCGGCGCCATCGAGTTCGATCTCATCGCGGACTTCGCGTATCCACTGCCCGTCGAGATCTTCTGCCAGATGCTCGGTATTCCCGAGGAGGACCACCCGGTCTTTCGCTTCTGGGTCAACTGCATCGCGCGGTCGCTCGACCCGGTGATGGGAGCAGTGGAACGGGAAGCGCTCGCCGTGCACTTCGACGAGATGCACACCTTCATCGAGGGACTCGCCGAGGACAAGCGCGGCCGCAATGACGATGACGTCCTCTCGGGACTCGTCCACGCACAGGCGGACGGCGAGACTCTTTCCCACGAGGATCTGATCACCCAGATCATCACGCTCTACGTGGCCGGGCACGAGCCGACGGCCGGACTCGTCGGCAACGGCACGCTCGCGTTGCTCAAGCATCCCGACCAGTGGTCGCTCTTGCGCTCGGACCGGTCGCACCTGCGCAACGCGGTGAGCGAGTTGCTGCGCTACGACGGACCCAACCAGTTCGTGCGCCGCATCGCCACCCGGGACATGGCCTTCGACACGCCCGGTGGCAGCACCACCATTCCGGCCGGCTCGGTGATCTACGCGTCGCCGGCGTCGGCCAATCGGGATGAGGCGCGGTGGGGCGCCACCGTCGACGCCGTCGACATCACGCGCGTGGACGCGGCCCAGCACCTGCAGTTCGGCGGCGGCGTGCACGCCTGCCTCGGCACCCACCTGGCCCGACTCCAAGCCGAGGCGATGTTCACCGCCCTCCTCGACCGCTTCGACACCCTCGAACTCGCCGGTGACCCGATCTGGAGCACGCGCATGGTCATCCGCGGCCTCAACCAACTCCCCGTACGCGCCACCCTGCGCTGACCGGCTCAGGTGACCTTGGCGATACCGATCATGAGTCCGATGACCGCGATCTGCGTGGAAAAGAGCCAGAGCATCAGTCGGTGCATGTCATCAACTCGGCCCTCGACGCGATCGAACCGGGTGTCCGCCTGGTCGAAACGTTGACCGATCGAAGTTCTCAAAAACTCGAGATCCTGCTTCGTCGCCACATCGGCCCAACCGACGGGCGGCAGATGTGCCATCACGGCGTCGGCCACCTTCGTCCCCAACTTCTCCTCGAGGCCCGAATACATCTCGTGCCGCGTGCGTTCATCGACTGCCATCGTACGTCTCCCAAGATTGTTGACAAGCCGGGGGAAGCGGTCGGGGAACCAGCGCCATCATGGCAGCACGGTGCGTCACTCAGTCAGGACATTCAGCGTTCATGGCAGGCTGACGCATGACCTACGTGGGGATCGACGCCTGTTCGAGAGGTTGGATCGCCGTCGCGATGGCCGCCAACGGGATCGCGCAGGCACACTTCCTTTCCACGATCGCAATGGTGGCGTCGGTGGTCCCGGATGCGCGTGTCATTGCGATCGACATTCCGATCGGATTCCCCACGACCGGACACCGTGAGGCAGACCTTTCGGCCCGAGCGGTGCTCGGTGCGCGTCGGAGCTCCTTGTTTCTCAAGGTGTCCTTCACGCGCCTGATCGGCGCGCCAGCGAACCACTCGAAGAAGACCTGGGCCGGCATGGTCGAACGGCGCGAGGCGCTGGATCAAGCCGGGATCGTGCTGGACCACCTCACACCCGACGCGGCTCGCTTCGCAGCCGTCGACGACATGTTCGACGCCGCGGTGATCGCCTGGACCGCCCGCCGGATCCATGACGGCGCGGCGGAGTCGTTCCCGGCAACGCCCGAGGTCGGCACCGACGGCCGCGTCATCGCCATCTGGGCCTGAAGAGTTCTTCTCACAGCTGTCGCGCGGGCGACGGTAGGGTCGAGTTCGGTCCAGCCACACCGCGGCCGACCAAAACGTCTGCGCCACGGAGCCACTGATGGAATCCAACCTCCTACTCCCCACGGCGGGGAATTCGTCGCTCGACGAGTACCTGAGCGCGGGTGGCGGCCTGGCGCTCCCGGCCGCACGCGCACGTGGCGGTGATTGGGTGCTCGACCAGTTGGACACCGCGGCCTCCGCGGGCGCGGCGGCGCGGGGTTCCCGGCGGCGCAGAAGTGGCGGTCGGTCATCGCCGGCGGGGCTGCGCTCGGCGATCGCTACGTGGTCGCCAATGGCGCGGAGGGCGAACCCGGCACGTTCAAGGACCGCATGCTGATGCGGACGAATCCCTATCTCGTGATCGAAGGCCTCTCCGTCGCCGCACACACCGTGGGGGCACGCGAGACGTTCCTCGCGGTGAAGGCGAGCTTTACTACCGAGATCGAAGCGTTGGAACGGGCGCTGCGCGAGATGGCCGACGCGGGCTTGATCTCGGATTCGCCGATCACTCTGGTGAGCGGGCCTGAGGAGTACCTCTTCGGCGAGGAGAAGGCGCTCCTCGAAGTCATCGAGGGCAACGACCCGCTGCCCCGCTGGCTGCCGCCGTACCTCCACGGGCTCTTCGCGACGACGCCACAGGAAGGTTGGTCCGCCGGTGTCGATCACGCCGACGAAGCGGGAGTGGTCGGCGCGAACCCCACGCTGGTTTCCAATGTCGAGACGTTGGCCAACGTCGCGCTGATCCTCGCTCGCGGCGCAGAGTGGTATCGGTCCATCGGTACTGCGGAGACAACCGGTCCGTTGATCTGCACGGTGGTCGGCGACGTTGCGCACGCCGGTGTCGGCGAAATCGAACCCGGCACGCGCCTCGGCGACCTCATCGATCGCCTCGGTGGTGGTCCTCGGCCGGGCCGCACCATCAAAGCAGTGCTCTCGGGCGTGGCGAACCCGGTCATGACCGCTCGAGCGTTGGATGCACCGGTCAGTTACGAAGGTCTCGCAGCAGCCGGCGGCGGGCTCGGCTCCGCCGGCTTCATCGTCTACGACGACACTCGCAGCATGTTGGAGGTCGCGCGGATGGTCTCGCGCTTCCTGTACGTCGAGTCATGTGGTCAGTGCCGGGCCTGCAAGCAGGGCTGCGGTGAGGTGACCCGCCATCTCGAGACGCTCGCCGAGGGCAATGGCGACGTCACCGATATCGACGTGATCGGCCGTCGGCTCCGCAACGTCACCGACCAGAATCGCTGCTATCTCGGCCAGGAGGAACAGATCGTCATCAGCAGCCTCCTGCGCGAGTTTCCCGAAGACTTCGTCGCCGGGATCGAGCACGACGAGTCACACCCTCGACTGCCCGTCCCCAAGCTCATCGACCTGCGCGACGGCATTGCGACCTTCGATCCCATGACCGACCACAAGCTGCCCGACTGGACCTACGCGCCGGACTGAACCTTGTTCACGAGGCCCGGGCAGCGGGATCGGTGGCGCGCCGGTGTTCGATCGCCTGGTCGTAGACGGATTCGAACTGGGGAACGAGTCGGTCCCACGACAGCTCGGCGCGCGCGTACGCGAGGGCGTTGGCGCCGCGCGCCGCGCGGTCGGTGGGATCGTCGACCACTCTTGCCAGCGTCTCGGCGAGCGCGTCGAGATCGTCGGGTGGGACGAACCAACCGGTAGGACGGTCCGGGTCCCGATTGACCATCGAGATGAGTCCACCACTGCGAGCCGCGAGGACCGGGAGTCCCGCGGCCATGGCTTCGAGCGGCACCTGTGGGTAGGCATCGTCGACGGACGGCACGATCAGCGCGTCGCACGCGGCGAGACCGACGGCGAGATCCTCATGGCCACGCCAACCGGTGAAGTAGATGTCGTCGCTCCCCACTTCCGCGGCCACCGTGACCGGGTGCTCGCCCTCCCACTCGCCGGGATGACCGCCCCAAATGACGAGTGAGGCCGGCCGTGTGAACCGACTGCGCGCGCGGGCGAACGCACGGACCAACAACGGCACGCGCTTGAAGCTGATGAACCGGCCCACGTACAGGAGCACCGTCGCATCGTCATCTGGACCGAGCAACCGGTCGAGATCGGCGTCGGTGTACCGCAGCGTTCCCGGCGGTGAGAACTCGGACCAGCCGTGGGGATCGTCGACGAGCACACGCTGGAAGGTCGCTCGCCGCGCCGCCCGTGCGTCAGGCCGGTGCCGGAAGTGCTCGATGTCGACGCCGTTCGCGATGACCGTCACCCGGTGCGAGTCGAGGCCGAGTTCAGAGATCGCCGACGTTCGGTTCAGTTCCGAAACGGTGATCACGTGATCGGCGCGGCG
>JANLTQ010000630.1:0-4798 GCA_031363005.1 Acidimicrobiia bacterium
AGGCAATCCTGGCATCGCGGCCGCCGGTCTGTGCCTGAGTCTCAACGATGCGATGGAGAGCCTCGACTCGTTCGATCTCGCCGTGATCGGTCCCGAGGCACCGCTGGTGGACGGCATGGCGGACGAGATGCGCGAGCAAGGGCTCGCGGTCTTCGGTCCGTCGGCCGTCGCGGCGCGCCTCGAGGGCTCGAAGGCGTGGATGAAGGACGTCCTCGCCGACGCCGAGATCCCCACCGCCCGCCACGCCACGTTCACTGGCGCACAAGAAGACGCGGCGTTGGCGTATCTCGAGACGCTCCCCGGGCTCTACGTGATCAAGACCGACGGCCTCGCGGCCGGCAAGGGCGTGCTCGTCACCGAGTCACTACCCGACGCACGCGAGGCAGTTCGTGAGTACCTGGCCGGTCGCGCGTTCGGCGATGCCGGCCGCACGGTCGTGATCGAGGAGGGACTCACCGGTCCCGAGCTCTCGCTCCTCGTGCTGTGCGACGGGACGCTCACCGGCATGCCGCTCGCGCCCGCGCAGGACTTCAAGCGGTTGGGTGACGGCGATCTCGGCCCCAACACCGGCGGCGTCGGCGCGTACTCGCCGGTCCCGGTGGCGACCGATGCACTCGTGCAGCAGATCATGGAGCGCGCGGTCACGCCGACCCTCGCCCGCCTCGCCGCCCTCGACATCGAATACCGGGGTGTGCTCTACGCCGGACTGATGCTCACCCCCGAGGGTCCGAAGGTCATCGAATACAACGTGCGCTTCGGCGACCCGGAGTGTGAGGTCGTGGTGCCGCGGCTCGCGAGCGACCTTGCGGTCCACTGTGCAGAGGCCGCGACCGGCCGGTTGGAGACGCCGGTCCGCTTCCGCGACGATGCGTGCGTGACCGTCGTGCTCGCGAGCGAGGGCTACCCGAGCGCGCCCCGCACCGGGGACGTCATCACCGGTCTCGATGCCGCCGCCGCGACCGCGGATGACGTCATGGTGTTTCACGCGGGGACCGCGCGCACCGACGAAGGCATCGTCACCGCCGGTGGGCGCGTGCTCGCCGTCACCGCGCTCGGCGCCGACGTCGACGCCGCCCGCACCAAGGCCTACGCCGCCGCCGACGCGATTGCGTGGCGCGGCAAGTACTGCCGGCGTGACATCGCCGCCGCACCCTCGACCTGACCCTGGAGGAAATGTGATCCCCCGCTACTCGTTGCCCGAGATGGCCGCCCTGTTCACCGACGAGGCGAAGTTCGGTGCGTGGCTCGAGGTCGAGATCCTGGCCACCGAGGCATGGTCCGAGATCGGCGTCGTGCCGACCGCCGCCGCCGAAGCAGTGCGCGCCCGCGCCGGCTTCGACGTCGCCGCGATCGACGAGCGAGAGCTGATCACCGAGCACGACGTCGCCGCGTTCGTCGACGTGGTGCAGGAACGAGTCGGGCAACCCGAAGGTGCCTGGGTGCACTACGGGCTCACGTCGAGTGACGTCGTCGACACCGCGCTCGCGCTGCAGCTGACCCGCGCCGCGGATCTGCTCATCGGCGCCGCCGTCGAGCTCGAAGAGACGCTGACCAAGCAAGCGCATGTGTACCGAGACACTGCGATGGTCGGGCGCACTCACGGGATCCACGCCGAGCCCACCACCTTCGGGATCAAGCTCGCGCTCTGGGCGTTGCAGGTCCGTCGGGACGTCGAGCGCCTGCGCCGAGCACGCGCCGGTATCGCGGTCGGCAAGCTGTCCGGCGCCGTGGGCACGTACTCCAACGTCGATCCGCACGTGGAGGCGCACGTCTGCGCCGCGCTGGGACTCACCGCAGTGCCGGCGACGCAAGTGCTCGCGCGCGATCGGCACGCCGAACTGTTGTACGCGTGCGCGTCGGTGGGCGCAGCGGTCGAGCAGTGCGCGCTGGAGATCCGCCACTTGCAACGGACCGAAGTGCGAGAGGTGGAAGAACCATTTCGCGCTGGAAGGCAAAAGGGCTCGTCGGCGATGCCGCACAAGCGGAACCCGGTCAAGAGCGAACAGCTCTGCGGACTGGCGCGCGTTTTGCGGGCCGACCTGATGGCCGGGATGGAAGACATCGCGCTCTGGCACGAACGCGATATCTCACACTCCTCGGTCGAGCGGATCATCCTTCCGGACGCGTGCCTCTTGGCGTACTACCTGCTCGTGAAGATGCGCTCGATCATCGACGGCATGGTCGTCTATCCCGAGCGCATGATCGAGAATCTCGACGCGAGTTACGGCCTGGTGTTCAGCCAGCCCGTGCTGCTCGCGATCGTCGAAGCCGGTCGGTCCCGTGACGACGCGTACCGCATGGTGCAGCGCAACGCCATGAAGACCTGGGAGGAGCGGCGTCCGTTCATCGACGTGCTGCGCGACGACCCGGAGGTTGTCGCGGCCATCTCGCCCGAGGCACTCGCCGGTGCGTTCGACCTCACCAAGGCGATCGCCAACATCGGTCGCACCTTCGATGTGCTCGATGCCGAGACCGTGTCGTGAGTATCGATCTCCCGCACCTCTACACCGGCAAGGTCCGAGACCTCTACGACGCCGGTGACGACACGATCCTGATGGTCGCGTCCGATCGCGTCTCGGTGTTCGACGTCGTGCTGCCGGACGTGATCCCGGACAAAGGTCGCGTGCTCACGGCCCTCTCCTCGTTCTGGTTCGACCTGACCGCCGATCTCCTCCCGAACCACGTGATCTCGGTGGACCCGGCCACCTTCCCCGACAGCGCACGCCCCGATGCGGACGGCCGCGCCACCCTCGTGCGCCGAACCGATCCGGTCCCGATGGAGTGCATCGCGCGGGGGTACCTCTTCGGCAGTGCGTGGGCCGAGTATCGCGAGCACGGCACCGTGCAGGGCCGGCCGATGCCGGCGGGGATGCAGGAGGCCGAGGTCCTTCCCGAGCCGCTCTTCACCCCGACCACCAAAGCGGACGCTGGACACGACCTCCCCATGACCGATGTCGAGGCAGTCGACCTCGTCGGAGCCGAGACATTCGCCCGCCTGCGCGATGCCGCCCTCGCGATCTACGCCCGGGGCGCCGCACACGCGCGAGCACGCGGGATCGTGCTGGCCGACACCAAGTTCGAGTTCGGCACCACGGGAGATGGCGAACTCCTGTTGATCGACGAGGTGATGACGCCGGACTCCTCGCGGTACTGGCCCGCTGATTCCTACGCGCCGGGTGGGTCGCCGCCGAGCTTCGATAAGCAGTTCGTACGCGACTACTACCTGACCCTGGACTGGGACCACACCGCGCCGGCACCACCCGTTCCCGACGCCGTGATCGCGGGAACGCGCGCTCGGTACGTCGAGGCGTACGAGAGGATCACCGGCGAGTCGTTCGCCAAGTGGTTCGGACCGAACGACGCGGGCGGCGGCGGGTAAGGTCGAACCGATGCCGAGCTTCGCCGCCACCGTCGACATCACCCATCTTCCGGGGATCCTCGATCCCCAGGGCGCAACCATCGATCGAGCGTTGCCGGCCCTCGGGTACACCAACGTCACCCAGGTTCGGGTCGGCAAGTCCATCCGCCTGACCGTCGATGCCGAATCGGAGGCCGCGGCCCGCGCGCAGGTGGACGAGATGTGCCACCGTCTCCTCGCCAACCCGGTGATCGAGGCGTTCTCGATCTCGCTCGCACTCGAAGGCGAGCGCTGATGCGGGTCGGGGTCGTCCAGTTCCCCGGCACGAACTGCGAACTCGACGTCATGCGCGTGGTCGAAGCGCTCGGTGGGGACGGCGAAATCCTGTTTCATTCGGACCCATCGATCGGCGCGGTCGACGCGGTGATCGTGCCCGGGGGCTTCGCCCATGGTGACTATCTCCGGGCCGGGGCCATCGCCCGCTTCTCGCCGATTATGGATGCGGTCGGGGAGTACGCCCGATCGGGTGGGCCCGTCGTCGGGATCTGCAACGGCTTCCAGGTGCTGTGCGAAGCCGGACTCCTCCCCGGAGCGTTGCAGAAGAATGCCGGGCTCAAGTTCGTGTGCCGCACGGTGGAGATACGGGTCGAGACCACCAGCACGGTGCTCACGAACCAGGCCACCGTCGGACAAATCCTGCGGCTTCCCATCAACCACTTCGAAGGGAACTACGTCTGCGACGACCGCACCCTCGATGCGCTGCGGACGGAGGAGCGCATCGTGGTGCGGTACGTCGCCAATCCGAATGGGTCGCTCGACGACATCGCCGGCGTGTGCAACGAGGCCCGCAACGTCGTGGGGTTGATGCCGCACCCGGAGCGAGCCTCCGATCCGCTGCTCGGATCCGACGACGGTCTGGTGCTGCTGCGGTCCCTCTTCGCGAGCGTCGTCCCCGCGTGACTCTGCGTCCGACGCAGTCGGCACTCGCCGCGGTCTTGAGGAAATACGCGATTCGCGAAGGCGAGTTCATGCTGAACTCGGGTCGAACATCGCACTGGTATCTCGACGGTCGTCAGGTCGCGTTCCGCGGTGACTGCATGTCGATCGTCGGCGAGGCGATTGTCGACGCGCTGGCGCACGCCGGCATCGGGGCTGATGACTACGAAGTGGTCGGTGGCCCGGTGGTCGGCGCGATTCCGGTCGCGCTGGCGGTGGCGATGATCACGGGAAAACCGGCGTTCGCCATCCGCAAAGAAGCCAAGGACCACGGAGTCGGTGGGCGTATTGCCGGAGTGCTCGAGGCTCGCCAGCGGGTCCTGATCGTCGAGGACACCGCGACGACGGGGAAGGCGCTGTTGGAATCGTTACCGGCGGTCGAGGAAATGGACTGTCCGATCGTCGCCATTTCGCTGTTGTTGGACCGGGGTGGGGGGCGCGGCG
>JANLTQ010000674.1:0-1610 GCA_031363005.1 Acidimicrobiia bacterium
CGCAGCTCATCGACACTGTGCTCGCGTCGGAGCGCCAACTCCAGCTCGAGCGAGAGGTTCGCGAGCGGCGTTCGGAGTTCATGACTGGCCCGGTCGACGAACGAGCGTTGACGTTCGAAACTCGTTTGGACCCGATCGAGCAGCGCGTTGAGGGTGGCGGCCAGCCGACGAAGTTCGTCGTTCGCTCGGGGCAGGGCGATGCGCTGATCGAAGTCGTGGGCCGAGTAGTCGACGGCGTTCCGGCGCAGACGTTCGACCGGTCGCAATGCCGCGCCGGCGAGGACCCACGCGAGCGCGCTGGCGATGACCAAGGTTGCGCCGCCACCGACCCAGAGCAGGTTGGTCAGATGACCAAGGGCGTCATTGCGGTCGTCACGCGCGCTCGCCAGGATCAGCGTGGTCGCTCCCCTGCGGGCAACGAACAGTCGCACCTCTCGCGGCTCCACGCGTGTGAGCACAGTGGCGTTCCGGAAACCCAACGATTCGGTCCCCGTCAGGGGGGCACGCGTGACTTGTCGACTCGCCGCCGTCACCCGCCCGGACGAGTCCAACGCTTGCCCAAAGTGCTCATCGGACAAACCAAGGAGATCTTCGCGAAGTTGGGGATCGCGGCTACGGGCTTCGAAGAACGAGTTTGCACGCACCCGTAACTCCGCGTCGATCGCACGGTCAGCGTCCTGGCGGAAGCGGACGAACACCAAGATCCCGATCACGACGAGTACGACGGCGAGGGTCCCGGCGAACGCCGCCGCCAAGCGGAGCCGAATCGGCGCGTTCACGGTGCTGCTCGCACTCGGTATCCCGCACCACGGACGGTCTCGATCGTGGTGGTGCCGAATGGTTCGTCGATCTTGCGCCGCAGATAACGCACGTAGACATCGACGATGCGCGCATCACCCTCGAACGCGAAGTCCCAGACGTGTTCGATCAGATCGGCGCGAGTCAGGACGCGATCCGCGTTGCGGAGGAAGTATTCGAGGAGCGCGAACTCCTTGGCGGTCAGCTCGACCGGTTGGGTTCCTCGAGACACCGATCGAGTCGCCGGGTCGAGCACGAGGTCACCGACAGACAACACCGACGGACGCGGCGGTTGACCTCGGCGCACCACCGCGCGGATGCGAGCCACCAACTCTTCGAAGACGATCGGTTTCGTGAGGTAGTCGTCCGCCCCGAGGTCCAACAGCGTTACCCGGTCCTGGACGTCGTCGCGGGCCGTCACCACGATGATGGGGGCCCACCGATCGTCGGCGCGAAGAGTCCGGCACACTTCGATGCCGTCGCCATCGCTGAGTCCGAGATCGAGCAGCACCACGTCGTACTCGTTCTCGGTGGCGTACCACAGCGCTTCCGATCCGCTGCCGGTGACGTCGACGGCGTAGCCCTCCTCCGTCAACCCGCGCGCCAGCAGCGTGGCCAGCTTCACCTCGTCCTCCACCACCAGGACGCGCATCGGGACAGCCTGACACGCGATCGGATCGGGTGTGCAACGTCCCGTGAGCCGGGCTGCCGCGGCGGTCGGCTACGCGGCGGTGGCTCGGCGACGCTTCATCTGCGATGAGCCGCCGTACGTCCCAAGGTCGGTGATGAGCGCAAAGACCACGATGATCGAC
>JANLTQ010000504.1:0-5209 GCA_031363005.1 Acidimicrobiia bacterium
GCAGCACGAGTCCGGCGACGAAACCGAAGACGGCCCACTTGATCGCCCGGGCGGCGTGGCGGTACAGCGTGGTCTCCGAGACCTGCGCGACGAGACCAGGATCAGTCTCGGTGAGGTTCGCCTCGATCTCGTGGAGGATCCGTAGCTCTTCGTCCGACAGCGGCATCGGCCAATCTTCGCGCATCGCGCGCTGCCACTCAACGCGGAGCGATACTCCGCACCGATTGCGGGGCCCCGTCGGCGGCGGCAGACCGGTACGCGGCCTCCACGACCTCGTGCGCGGCGAGCGCATCATCGACGCTCGGTGACCCCACCGCGGCCGCGCCGTCCCTGGTCAGAGCGTCGAGGAAGGTCTTGCTCGGGTGGGCGTACGCCGCCACCGGCTTGGCGTATACCTCCGGCACCGTGAGTCGATCGATCCATTCCGGGGGTGCACCAACATTCGATTCGTGGCCCGAGGACGTCTCCACGTGGAGTGGGCCGAGGTAGTCGTCCTCGGTCCAGAGCATCGCGTCTTCGCAGAACAGCTCCACACGGCGAGTCGACGGGCGACTCATGACCTGGTGCCAGATGCTGATGAGGGTTCCGGTGACCCCCGACTCGAAGTCAACCTGTACCGACGCAACATCTTCGATCCCGGGGTACCCGAAGGTCTCCGCCGTGCGCGCCCGGACCGCGGAGGCGGGACCGAGCACCCACTGCATCACGTCGATGTCGTGAATGGAGTGTTCGAAGAGCTTGCCGACGCCGGCCTTGGTCACGTCCCCAATCCAGGTGTAGCCGTACATCCCCTGGATCGGAAAGTACTGATCGTCCCGAAAGACCATGGTCATCGGTCGGCCGTACCGGCCCGAGGCGACGGCTTCCGCACAGGCCGCAAAGACGGGCGCATACCGCAGTACCAACCCGACTTGGTGCGGGTGGCCTCGCAAGCGATCGGCAATCGCCCGGCAGTCCTCGATCGTCGGGGCGAGCGGCTTCTCGCAGAACACCGCGAGGTTGCGCGCAATGGCGGCGTCGACGGCAGTGCCATGACCATCCGTCCACGTGCAGATCCACGCCACGTCGACGTCGTCCAACGCAGATTCGAGATCGTGGTGAGCCACGGCGCCGTGATGCGCGGCGATCTTCTCCGCTCGTTCGCGATCCGGATCGAACGTCGCGGTGATCGCGGCGTCCACCAGACCGGCTCCGGTCAGCTGACCGAGTGCATACGAGTGCACGGTGCCGATGTGCCCGCAACCGATGAGTGCAATTCGCAACACGACGGGGCTCCTCAGTGTTTGGTTGGATCGGATGGAGTTCCTGGGCCCGTCGACTCCGACTCGTCGTCGGGGCCCCAGAGGCTGCCACGCCGGTCGGTCCGCAGACGGCCATCGGAGGAATGCGCAGCGCGGCCGACGGCGTCGGCGCCGAAGCGCGCCCGCACCGCATCGAGGGTGCGTTCCAACGCAGCCTGTTCAGGTCCAACCGCATCCGGGACGTCGACGGTGGACCCGAGCGTCAGCTGCTCCGCCGGCGCTTCGTCGTCCGCGGCCAGCACGGCCGAGACGCCGAGGAGTCGCACACCGTCCCGGAGATCCAATGCGGCGAGCAGCCGGCGCGCGGTCGGGCCGACGACGGCCGCGAGATCGGTGGGCGCGGCGATCGTCTCGGCGCGTGTCACCGTGTCGAAGTCTCGGTACCGGACTTTGATCTGGACGGTTCGGGTCAGCATGGCGCTCGCTCGAAGCCGGGCCGCGACCCGATCGACCATCCGCACGAGATCTCGTTCGAGTTGCTGACGGTCGGTCTGGTCGACCGCGAATGTCTCCTCGTGACCGATCGACTTCGTCGGGCGCGCGGTGTCGACGGGGCGCGGATCTCGATTCCAGGCGAGCGCACGAAGGTGGCGGCCCGCAGCTGGACCCAGGGCTTGCACCAGCGTCGCTTCCGGGATCTCGGCCAGGTCGCCGACGGTCCGGACCGCGAAGCGGTCGAGCTTCTTGCGGGTCGCCGGACCGACGCCCCACAGCCGGCCCACGGGCAATGCATGGAGGAACTCGAGTTCGGTGCCCGGCTCGATCACGAGCATGCCGTTCGGCTTGGCGTCGTCACTCGCGATCTTGGCGAGCATCTTGGTGCTGGCCACGCCGACCGACGCGTTGAGTCCGAGCTCCGACGCGATGCGCGCCCGCAACATCGCCCCGATCTCGGGGCCGGTACCGAGCAGGCGTCTGGCGCCCCGCACGTCGAGAAACGCCTCATCGAGCGACAACGGCTCGACGAGCGGTGTCGCCGACCTCAGGATTACCATCACCGCCGCGCTGACCTCGCTGTACAGGCCGATGCGCGGTTCGACGAACACGGCGTCCGGGCACGCCCGTCGGGCGCGGACCGATGGCATGGCCGAATGGATCCCAAAAGCGCGCGCTTCATAACTCGCCGCGGCGACGACACCTCGAGCCCCGGCTCCGCCGACCACCACCGGGCGTCCGCGCAGCTCGGGACGCTCACGCTGTTCGATCGAGGCGTAGAACGCGTCGAGATCGAGGTGCAGGATCGCCGGCGGAGTCAACCGGTCGACACCGACACGACCTCGAAGCTGGCCAAGCTCGTGCCCCGGACTTCGTAGGTGAATCGACGCGGGGCGCTCGGTGCCCACCGCTCCCCCAGCCACGCCGCGAGCGGGTCGCGCACCCATCGAAAACAATTCGCGAGCAGTTCGTCGACGTGTCTCGGAGCGAAAAAGCCGGCGTCCACCACGATGCCGTCCGGGTCGTCGATGCGGAGATCACCGTCGAACTCCACCGCCCGATGCACCTCACACCGCATCTGCCACCCCATGTCGAGCGCGATCGCAGTCACCTCGTAGAGAGGACCGTCCCATGCCCGCACGATCAGACCGGTCTCTTCCGCTACTTCGCGCGTGAGGCCGGCCAGCACCGAAGAGTCGGTGGGGTCCACAACCCCTCCGGGCGTACTCCAGTCATGCGCGCCATTACGACGGCGGTTCTGCACGAGCAACAGGTGTCCGTCCTGTTCCATGACCGCGCCTGCGACCGTCATCTGCGTCGGCACCATGAGGCCAGTGTGGCACGCCCCCAGTACCATCCGCGTGGTGGGTGACCGTTTCGATACTGGACCAGGACCGAGCCGTTCCGCGTTTTTCCTCGCCTACGTCGGCGTCGTGATCGCGGGGCTCTTCGGTGCCGTCATCGGCTACGGCTGGTCCGACATCGGGTGTCGTCGGGATTGCAGCACCGACCTCGCCATCGGCACGATCGTCGGGGCCATCATCGGCGCAGTCGGAACCGGGGTCGTCGCCGTGCTGGTGCTGCGGGCCATGGCGGAGTGGCGCCGACCGGACTGAGTCCTGCTCGCTCTCTCAGCCGCGAAGCGGGCAATGCAATCGGGGCGCCAACACCTTGACCGCCTGGCACCATCGGTCGCTCGCTTGCTGATTTCCGGCCCGAGCTTCGATGCGGGCCAACCCGAGACGCGCTTCCACCGACTGCGGATTCCAGAACCGAGCGGCCTCGTACGCCGCGCGCGCCCGCTCGAGTGACCCGTGGGCGAACTCCACGTCACCAAGCCGATTCAACACATCTGGATCCGACGGGTCGCGTCGCCGCGCGGCTCGGTTCGCGTCGACCGCGCGCCGCCACGCTCCGCGCTGGTGCTCGGTGGTGGCGAGGCGCGAGTACTGGTGGGCGAGCGTCAGATCCGGGGCCGGCCAAATCGGCAGTGCGCGCACGGCGCGGCGGCCAGTGACGGGCCGGTCATTGGCCGCGGCGACGCGTTGTAGGCCGTCGGCGCGCAGCAGCGCCCCGCCGAATCCGGCGCCGATCACTGCGAGAGCAATCGCTCCGAACACCGCTGGTTTCGACCATGGTGGTGGCGCTCCTGCATCGCGTTTTGCGGCACCGAGCGCCAGCGCGAGTACCGGGGTCAACCCGACGAACTGCGGCTGGAACAGGACGCTGACCGAACCGACGGCCGCGAACCACACCAGCCCACCCCGCGCGCCCCTCGCAGCGAGGAACAACCATCCCAGCAGCGCAACGACACCGAAGATGCCCGTCGTCACTGCGTACTCGACAACCACGTTGTGCGCGTCGATGTTGACCGTGTCCGCCCCGAACGCGCGTGCTGACCCAGGAGTCGCGAACCGGGACGTGCCGCGGCGATACAGACCGGGGCCGATGCCGAGGAGCGGGCGGGCTTGCACCGCGGGTCCCGCCATGCGCCACCGATCGACGCGTCCCGCCAGCGGCGAGTTTCCACTCGTCGCAACTCGCGCCGCCGCACCCGTTCCGTCTTCCACCGCCAAGCTCGCCACACCCAACCCGATCACCAGCGCCCCGATGAGGATCGCGCCGCGACGCAACCCGAGGCGCACGGCGCCGACGACGGCGACGATCACCACGACGCCGAGTCCGATCCGCCCCCCCGAGAGCTCCAGCGCGCTCGCAAAGAGTGTTGCCAAACCGACCACTGCGATCACGCGGGCGTCGCCACCACCGGACTCGGGTGTGGCGCGCCACCGTTCGAGCAACAGCGCGAATGCCCCCAAGAGCAGTGCTGCGGCATGCACGGGATTGCCGAGCAGGCCCGGCGGCCGACCGTCGACCAATGTGAACACGTCACCGTTGAATGCCCGCGAGTTCTGAATCCACATCACGACCGCATTCAGCGTCGCCGCGCCGATGAGCACCAGCTCGAGGTGGGCGACGGCCGTCGTCGAGAAACGCCGACCGAGTGCCCACATCCCCACGACTCCGGCGACGAAGAGCAGACCGGTCCCATGGTTGTACAGCCCCACCAACGACATGAGGGGAGTCGGCGAGATGATCGTGGCCAGCGCCGCGATTGCGAGAAAGACAATCGCGGCGATCGAGGCGCGGTCACGATCTCTGACTCCACCCAACACGGCCACCAGCCCCGGCCCGACCAGCACCAACACCAGCGCCGCCTTGGGCGTCCAGTGCATCGCGTGCACCTGTGGCGCCACCACGACGAGCAGCATCCCGGCCATCGCGACGACGGCGCTCTGCCCCCACCCCGCTGCGGCCGACACGCCCGGCGGCTCCTCCACGCGCACAGATTCCTCTCCGTGCACCCGCATCCCCCGAACGTACCCCCACCCTCTTCGTCGACCGGTGATCGTCACCAACACCCAACTGCGCACGGGGCCGCTCCGCGCCGGAGCTTGCGGAGGCGCCCCGCG
>JANLTQ010000677.1:0-2946 GCA_031363005.1 Acidimicrobiia bacterium
CCATCGTCGAGGGTGCGGTCCAGGCGGTCGAGCAACTCGGATGCCGAGTGCTCCTGGTCGGTGACGAGACTGCGATCCGGGCGGTGCTCCCGAACGGCGAGCTTCCGGACGGGTTCGAGATCCAGCACACGTCCGAGGTCATCGAGATGCACGACGAGCCCGGTGCCGGCGTCCGCAAGAAGAAGGACGCGTCCGTCGTGCGGACCGCCGAGGCGGTACGAGACGGTCGGGCCCACGCCATGGTCGGCGCCGGCAACACCGGAGCCACGATGGCTTCGGCGTTGCTGCGGTTCGGGCGCATCCGCGGTGCCGCCCGTCCGGCGATCGGTGTCCCGATCCCGGTGCCGTTCGCGCAGCCGCACCTGCTGGTGGACGGGGGCGCCACCGTGGACTGCTCGCCGGAGTGGCTCGTGCAGTTCGCGCAGATGGGCCGGGCGTACGCGCGTCTGCGACTGAAGGTGGACGAGCCGACCGTCGGGCTGCTCTCGAACGGCGAAGAGGCCGGCAAGGGTGACGACCTGCGCAAACGCACGTACGCGTTGCTCGACGGCGAGCCGTGGTTCGTCGGCAACGTCGAGGGCCGGGACATGATGTCCGGTCACCCGCACGTGATCGTCACCGACGGTTTCACCGGCAACGTGGCGCTCAAGACCGTCGAGGGCACGATGAGGGCGGCGGCCAATCTCGTGTTCACCACGCTGGGAGCGCCCGAGGTCAAGGACGCGGCCGACGTGCTCGCGCCCCTGCTGCTCCAAGCCGTCACCGACTACCTGGACCCGGACACCATCGGTGGGGCTGCGTTGCTGGGCGTCGACGGTGTGTGCGTGATCTCGCACGGCTCGTCCAGCGCCCGCGCCATCGTGAACGCGGTAGCGCTGGCCATCGACTGTGTGCGCGGCAACTTTGTGGACCGGATGCAAGAAGCCATTGTCGGAGAGCCTGCGGGCGCCGGTGTGACCGAGGAGGCGTATGCCAGCTGAAACCCACTCCACCCACGAACCAATCGGTCCCGACGACGTGTTCGCCACTGTGCGCACCCACCTCGGTGAGATCCTCGAGATCGACGACGATGCCATCAAGCTGGACTCGAGCTTCGCCGACGATCTCAACGCCGATTCACTCGCGCTGATCGAACTCGTCGAGGCAATCGAAGAGGACCTCGGCGAGCGCACCGTCGGGTTCACGTTCGCCGACGAAGACCTGGGCGATCTGAAGACCGTCCGCGACGCCGTCGACTATGTGGTCGCGCGTCTCGGCGCGGCGTCCAGTGGTTCCGGGACGAACGCATGAAGATCACGCCGCAACTCCTGGGTGTGTCGGCGGCCTGATCGCCGCCGACCGACACGATGCCTCTCGACGCCCGAGCCCAGTTCGAGTCCTTGCTCGGTTGGAGCTTCACGGATGACGAGGTACTGCGCCAGGCGCTGTCGCACCGTTCGTGGTGTGCAGAGCACGCGGCGGATCAATCGAACGAACGACTCGAGTTCCTCGGCGACGCCGTGCTCGGCGTGGTGGTCACGGACTACATCTATCGCACGTATCCCGAGCACCAAGAGGGCGAACTCGCGAAGGTGCGGGCGTCGGTGGTCAACGCCGAGGTCCTTGCCGAGGTCGCGGCGGAGATTGCGCTCGGCCCGTGCTTGCGACTCGGCAAGGGTGAGGATTCGTCGGGCGGGCGTGAGAAGCCGTCGATCCTGTCCGACGCGATGGAAGCGGTCATCGCCGCGGTCTACCTCGACGGTGGGATGGATGCCGCCACGCTCGTGGTGATGCGGCTGCTCGACCGCCGGATCATCGACGCCGCCACCGGACCCGGAGGCGACGACTACAAGACGCGGCTCCAGGAACTCGCGGCCCAGCAGTTCGATCGGCTGCCGCGCTACGTCGTGCGCGACGAAGGGCCCGATCACGCGAAGCGGTTCTTCGCGACGGTCATGCTCAGCGGCCAGGCGTTCGGTCACGGTGAAGGCGGCTCGAAGAAGCAGGCCGAGCAGGCCGCCGCGCGCGCCGCTTGGGTACGAATCTCGGCAGGCGATCCGCCGGTCACAACCGCGTTCAGGGAGGGTCAGGATGCCGGAGCTCCCTGAAGTCGAGGTGATGCGACGCGATCTCGAGAAAGAGGTCGTGGGCAAGAAGGTCAAGACCGTCGAGGTCACCGGCATGCGGACGATCCGCCGGTACAAGCAGCGCAAGCAGTTCAGCGCGGCGCTCGAAGGCATGAAGATCACCGGCGTGGAGCGACGCGGCAAGTACCTCTTGCTGAAGCTCGAAGGTGGCGACGTTCTGGTCGTCCACCTGGGGATGTCGGGTCAGCTCCGGCGCGCCGCGGGGACCAAGGAGACGCTGGCCAAGCACACTCACGTGGTCATCACGTTCACCCAGGGCGGCCAGCTCCGGTTCATCGATCCGCGCACGTTCGGAGAGATGTTCGTGACCCAGCTCGACGGCATCGAGAACGAGGTGGAAGAACTCGCGCACCTCGGGTGGGACCCCACCAACACGGTGATGAGCTGGGATCGCTTCGGTGACCTCTTGGCCGAACGGCACGCCAAGCTGAAGCTGACGTTGATGGACCAGAAGTTCCTCGCCGGAATCGGCAACATCTATTCGGACGAGATCCTTCACCACGCCGGGCTGCGATGGGACCGGATGACCGATGAGCTCCGACCCGAGGAAGTCCGGCGCTTGTACCGGGCACTGGGGGAGGTGCTCTCGGACGGCGTGAAGTACCGCGGATCGTCACTGGCCGACGAGCAGTACGTCGATCTCTTCGGCAAACTCGGCGGCTACCAGTCCCACCACCAGGTCTACGCCCGGGACGGCAAGGCGTGTCTGCGGTGTCGCCGGGAGATCGTGCGAGAAAAAGTCGGGGGCCGGTCCACCTTCTTCTGTCCCTACTGCCAGGTGTGATCGGCCCTCATTCCCGCTCTTGGCCCTGCGGGCCAG
>JANLTQ010000682.1:0-3517 GCA_031363005.1 Acidimicrobiia bacterium
GGCGCCACCGCCGTGACCATTTCGAAGGCGTCGGGCGACCGGAACTGGTCGTGTTGGAAGGTGGCGTCCAACCCGCCCTATCTGCCGACCTCCGCCACTCGTACTGCGAGCGGCGCGGTCTGCATTCCTCCGGTTCCGACCGGCGCTCGTGAGGATGAGGCGTTCGGTGTGGCGATCGACGCGAATGAGGGAACCCCATTCGAGCTCATCGGGATCGCGGTTCCATCCGGCTCGACTGCCCAGGCGCTCCTCTTCGGGGGGACGACCGTGTCCATTCCCGTCACGCCGGACGGCCTGGCGATCTACGCGGGGAGTGCCGAACCGGCCGCGAGCCTGGTGACCATCACGCTGCCGACGGGCGCCAGGCTGGTCTGTGGCCCCGGCACGATCAACAGTCGTGCGGATGCGGCCACGTTGACGTCACCGGATCCGATTCGCGGCCAACCCTGGAGCTGTCTTCCCGAAGACGACGCCAATCTCCTGAACGGGGAATAGCGCGTCCGACCGATCCTCACTTCCCAGATTCGCTTCGGGCCGCGCCCTCGACAACCACACCGAACGCGGACGGCCTCTGGAGCTGTGCTCGGCCGGACTACGGGATGCTGACGACCCACGGGTCGATGACACTCCCCGGGTCCGATCCGTCGGACTGCGCAAGAGACATCTCGGCGATCGCCGCGTTCCCGCTCGACGATCCACTGGCGGCGATGCAGTCGCCCGGGTTCAGGTTCTTGACGCTGTTCGTGGGAAAGATCGCCACCGTTGCCTTCACCGTCCCGCCGACACCGGGGCCCTTCATGACGATCCCGGTCACGGTGACGTCGCCGTCGGGGTCCAGCGGGTCCGAACCCAGCCGAATGTAGGACTGCATCTGAATCTGCACCAGCGCCGGAGTCGTCTGGTCGAACTTGGTGACGACCTTGCCTTGCAACGGATACGACGCCGGGTACGCGGTGTTCAGCAGTGGATCGCTCGATCGACAGGTCCCGCTCCCGGCCACGCTCATCACGCTCTTCGCGGTCACACCCGAAGTCGTCAGGGTGCTGGCGCCGTTGGTCTGATCGTCCAGGAGGTACTTGGCGTCCTGGGTCGGCTGGTTGGTGCGAATGCCGGCATCGACGGCACAGCTCTGGGTATCCGCCGGGATCGGGTTTCCGAACAGGTTGAGCTTCGTGCCGTCGGAATCCTTCGTGGTCCACTTCGTGTACCGGGCGTCGCCGGACCCCGTGGTGGGGCTCAGGGTGATGATGGAGTGAATCCCGGTGCAGGAGACCAACACGGTCTCCGCCCCGGCGGCCTCAGCCCCGATCACCGTGAGGGGGGCTCCCAGAATCGCCCCAGCAGCCACTATCCGCAGAACTTTCCTCGTGATCACGAGCGTGCCCCCATCCAGACTCCGAGTGTTGTCTCAGGAGGTTAACGTAGTTAAGTACTTGGGACAAGCGGCAAAAATCCCGCCATGACGGTCCGGGCCGGGCCCGCCAGTTCGAGAGGGTGAGCCATGATCGTCAAGCTGCTCGAGGAACTGGCGGCGGAGCGCGGCGACGACGTGGCGCTCGTGGACGAGCGAGGTAGTGCGTCGTTCGCGGAGTTCGCGGATCGCACGACCCGGCTGACGAGCGCGATGGTCGGGGCCGGGCTCGGACCCGGCGACACGATTGCGATGGTGACCGGCAATCAGCGCGAGTCGTTCGAGATCATGATGGCGTGCGCACACGCCGGCATCACGTACGTGCCGGTCAACTGGCGTTGGACATCCGACGAACTCGCCTACGTGTTCGCCGATGCCCAGGTCCATGCGGTGTTCGCCGATGCGCGCTTCGCGGATGTTGTCGCCGACGCCCTCGGCGACGCACGCACCGATGTCGGACTCCGGTTGCTCATCGGCACTAACCCGGACGGGCCGCCGTTCACGAGCTACGAGGACTTCGTTGCGTCCGGTTCGGCGGTGGCGCCGGGCGAACAGCTCTTGGGCGGGCCGATGTTCTACACCTCGGGCACGACCGGGCGGCCGAAAGGAGTGCGGGGCGGTCTGACCGGCGGGAAGGACGTGCCCTCCGAAGTCCTCCAGCTCGTGGCCGCCGGACTCTCGAGCTACGTGCCAACGGCCGGCCGGACTCTGCTCTGCGGGCCGGTGTATCACTCCGCGCAATGGGCGTTCTCGTTCTTTCCGTTGATCACGGGTTCCGCCGTGGTGATGCAGCACCACTTCGACCCCGCCGGTGTGTGCGCGCTCATCGACGAGTACCAAGTGACGAACCTCCACTTGGTACCGACACAGATGAAGCGGTTGCTCGACGTCAGGGAGGAGGTCGGTCCGGGGTTTGACGGCGCCAGCCTCGCGGCCGTCTGGCACGGCGCGGCGCCATGCCCGCCGTCCGTGAAGCGGGCGATGATCGACTGGTGGGGTCCCGTCGTCTCGGAGTACTACGGATCGACCGAGGGCGCGTTCATCTCCACGATCTCGGCGGCGGATTGGTTGCGCAAGGGCGGGAGCGTCGGACGACCGCTCGACACCGTCGAGCTCGTCGTCGTCGACGACCAGGGCTCGCGGCTGACAGCCGGCGAAGAGGGGACGCTGTACTTCCGCAATCTGCTCGGCACCGATTTCGAGTATCACAACGACCCCGAGAAGACTGCGGACGCGCACCTCGAACCCGGCCTGTTCACCACGGGCGACGTCGGCTACCTCGACGATGACGGGTACCTGTGGCTGTCCGACCGGCGCATCGACATGATCATCTCGGGCGGCGTCAACATCTATCCGGCCGAAATCGAAGGTGTGCTCGCGGGCCATAGCGCCGTCGCCGACGTTGCGGTCATCGGGATCCCCGACGACGAGTGGGGTGAGGCGGTCAAGGCGCTGGTCCAAGTGGCGGATGGCTTCGCCGCCGGCGACGAGCTCGCCCAGGAACTCATCGCACATTGTCGGGAACCGTTGGCCGGCTACAAGGCCCCACGGTCGATCGATTTCATCGCCGACATCCCGCGTACCGGGACCGGCAAGATCGAGAAACGGATCCTGCGCGACCCGTATTGGACCGGACTCGACCGCCGTATCTGAAGCTGATCAGCTCGCCTGCAGGGACTCCGTTTACGATGAGCCTTGTGTCCACCCGACCGGCGCCTCTGAGTCGTGACGCCGTGCTCGGTGCGGCCCGAACGCTGATCGCGAGCGACGGGCTCGAGGCACTCTCGCTGCGCCGAGTGGGGGCGAGCCTCGGGGTCAGCGCGCCGGCGCTGTACGCCTACGTCGACAACAAGTCCGACCTGTTGCGCGGCGTGGCCGAACTCGAGTTCGAGAGCCTCCTCGACGAGTTCGCACGACTCGGGGACCGCGACGCGATCGGCCGAATCCGGGGACACGCCCACGCATACATCGCGCATGCTCGGGCCCACCCCGCGCTCTTCCAGGTCATGTTCCTGTTCCGTCCCGGGTGGGCACCTCAAGCCGTCGCGGACGACCTCCCCGTGGCCACCAAGGCCTTCGCCCTGGCCGGCGCGGCGATCGAGGAAG
>JANLTQ010000707.1:0-3793 GCA_031363005.1 Acidimicrobiia bacterium
CTTCCTCGACCGCGGCCAGCACGATGAGCGGGAAATGCTCGACGTGGTTCTCCAACTGCGTGTCCATGCCGGGCAGCCCGACGGAAGCCAACAGTTGGCCGAGCTCATCGAGCTCAGCGGGCTTCAGTGAAACGGAATCACGGGATTCGACCTGCATCGTGTCTCCATTGTGCCCGACCCACGCAGCGGCGAGCCAGTCGGATATTTCGCCCGTCGCAATTACGACGGGTCGTGGTGCGAGAACACTTCAGACATCGAGCGGGGTAGCGGTGGAAATATCCCAGTAGGCCCGGACGCTCGTGAGGAGGCCATCGTCGTCGAAACGCATGATGTCGACGGCGGGTATGACGAGCCCGCCCTCGCCCATGTGTGCGTTGATCTCGATGGTGACGGCGGCCTCTCCACCGGCGATCAGGGCCTTTTCGAGCTTCAGGACGATGCGGTCAGCCATCTCCCGGGCTCCGTCCCAGAATGCGCCGAGCGCATCCGTTCCGACATGCGCGGGTGTGCCGACCGGGTCTTCGAGGACCCCATCGGCCGCCCAAAGGGACAGGAATGCGGCCTTGTCGTTCTGTACGTAGGCGTCGATGTATCGATCGATCGTGGCCTGGATCTGTTCGTTGGATGCCATACGAACCTTCGAGCGCTCTTCGGGGGGAGCACTCATCGTACTAGCTCGTCAGAGGTCAACTCCCCTGGCCCGATCCTGACCCGGCCAATAGGGCCCGGAGCTGGCCCCCGCCGGCTTGGATCCACCGGCTCCGAACGGGTGCAACCCCCCGTAACCGTCGAGAATCCAGCCGCCGCTGGTGCCGGGCACCAGCGTGATGCCGCGCACGATGTTCCATCCCTGCCAGTACGGACCGCCCGTGGCCGCAGGCGGCAGCGCCGCCGAGCCGACGCGGAATGGGTGGATACCGCCGTAGCCGTCAGCGACGTACCCGGTCCGCCCGTCCTCGGCGATGACCACGCCTCGAGCGATGTCGAAGTTGAGCCAGTAGGGAGTGTCACGGGCGCGCGAGACCAGCGGTCCGGTCCCCGCACCGAACGGGTGAACGCCGCCGTAGCCATCGAGGACGTAGCCGCCACCATTGGGTCCGACGGTCACGCCACGCACGATGTCCCACCCAGGCCAGTACGGTCCGCCGGTCGCACGTGGGGGCAGCGGGCTCCCCACACCGATCCGGAATGGGTGGAGACCGCCGAAGAGGTCGACGATGTAACCGCCCGTTCCCTCCGGCCCAATCGCGATGCCTCGCGCGAAGTCGGCGGGGAACGACGGTCCATCGAAGATCGGTGAAGGTGTCTCGCCGCCGACCCCAACCGGGGTTGCCGCACCGTTTCCTTCGACGAGGTACCCGCCGCCGTAGGGCCGAACGGTCTTGGTCACCCATGGACCGGAACCGCCGGTGCCCACGGCGCGAACTCGCAACACGGCGTTGGTGTTGTTCGCCAGGCCGCTCAAGGACAGCGACGTCGTGTTGAAGGGCAGGCTGGTGACGCCCGCAGGTCCATCGACCTCGTAGCCCGAGACCGTGAACGAGTTGCCGTTCGAGTCCGGTGCCGACCACCGCAAGCTTGCGGTGCCGCTATGCACTCGTGCTTTGACGTCGAGGGGCTTCGTCGGGGCGATCGAGGGCCGACCGTCGCAGTTGGGGATGGCCTTGCACACGTCGAGGCGACCGTTGGTTGCAAACTTGCCGGACAGCGACGGAAGTGAGTCGACCGATGCGAGCAGGCGGCTCCGTAGATCAGTCACATTCAGAGCGGGCTCCGCGGCAAGGACGTCGACGGCTGCGCCGGACACCATCGGAGCGGCCATGGAGGTTCCGTCGAACAGGCAGTAGTCCTCCTGGCCGCACACGCCTCGCGGCACCGTCGAGAGAATGTGATCACCGGGTGCGGCGAGGTCGACCGCGGTAGCGCCGTAGTTCGAGAACGTTGCGAGCTGACCGAACGACGTGGTGGCGCCGACGCACACCACGTTCGGGCTCGAGTCTTCGCACGGGAGGAGATCCACCCCGGGTTGATCGAGGTCGAGTCCCGACTGGCCCGCGTCGCCGTTGCCGCTCGCGGCCACGAAGAGGATGCCGGCGGCGTCCGCTCGGGAGATGGCGTCGTGAAGCGCTGCTCTCCCTGCGGTCCCCAGCAGTGCGGCATCACTCCCCCACGAGGCCTGGAACACTCGGAGGTTGACGCCGCTCGCTTTCGCAGCCAACCCGAAGTCGATCGCCTCGATGGCCGAGGCGATGCTGCCGTCGCCGTTGCGGTCGAGCATCTTCAAACTCATGAGCGACGCTCGTTGCGCGACACCCGACACACCCTTGCCGTTGTTGCCGGTGGCGCCCACGATGCCCGCAACGTGGGTGCCGTGACCTTCGTCGTCGATCGGGTTGCACGTGTGCGCGAATGCGTCCCATCCGTGGGTTCCGTAGCCACACCTGTTGATGTCGGTACGGTTCGTCCAAATGTTGGCTGCGAGGTCCGGGTGGCTCACCAAGATGCCGCTGTCGAGCACGCCGACCACCACATCACGCGTGCCGGGGGTGTCGTTCCACGCCGACTCGGCACGGATGCCGCCCGGTTGGGTGTTCAAAAGTCCGTACTGCTCGGGATAGAGCGGGTCGTTCGGCGCCGCGAAGGCGTGCAGCCGGCCGTTCGATTCGACGGCTCGCACCTGGGGAATCGCGTCGATGGTTGCCGCCGTGGCGCGGAGTGACCCCGAGGTCGCGACCGGATCAAGGATCAGCGTGTTACCGACGCGCCGTTCGATCGTCGCGCCTGCCTGCGTGGCGATGTCCTGGGCCTGGGCGGCTGACGTACTCGGATCGACGGTGACCAACAGGCGATCGTCGGCGGGGGCCGGGTTCGAGGTCGTCGCCGCGGCGAACGTCCCCTGCGAGGGTGCGACGCTCTTGGCCGAACTGTCCGATTTCGAGGCCCCGGCCGGCCCTGGAATCGCCAACGTGAACGATGCCACACTGCTGAGGGCGACGATGGTGACAAGAGCGCGAGAACCGCGGCCTGAACGCATGCAAAACCCGTTCCGTCGAGAGAATTCGAGCACTGCAGTGCCCGGACCGAGAGTGGAGAGTTCCCGATTGTACCGGCCGCAGTGCCACCGTTTTCGCGCGATCCCTCCCAAAAATTGAGGTTCTCCGATTTCTGTACGGGAACGTAGGAAGGAGCGACGACGTTGTTGAGAGTCTCCGAGGCGCCCGAACGGTGACGCCGCGATTGAAGGTGTCCGAATGCCCGAAGTTTCGTTTCGTGAACGTCGCTCGTCCCGAGGGTCGAACGGCTTGTCTCCTGTCGAGATCGTGCAGGACAACATCGAGTGTGCACAGCGCCAACTCGATGACGCGAGATCCAAACTGATCTCAGCTCGCCAACGGGTCGCGTCACTCCAGGCGGCGACCGCGAACTGGTCGGACTTCGCCGCCATGCTCGAAGAGCCCAGCCGCGCCCTCACCCACTGACGCTGCTCGTGAATCGACCGGCGGCTCTGGGTTGGGATCAGCTCCGGTCTCTCCGGTCACGAGGTCCTGATCGACACTGGTTCTAGAGGGCGCTGCCGCCTCGGAAGCGATGGCAATGATTCCTATCGCCGTACCCGTGTCCGGGTCGTTCCCCGCGGGGACAGGTTGAAGCCGGCGCGAACGAGATTGGCGCGGCCGCGCCGACGAAACCGGCGTCGGTGAGTGTGGCGATCAACAGCGCGCACTGCGTCTTCGTGCAGTCCACTGGCACCGCTCCGCCACCCAACGGGGTGAAGGTCTTGGAGACACGGAAT
>JANLTQ010000723.1:0-3279 GCA_031363005.1 Acidimicrobiia bacterium
GCACTGGAAGTGGGGGTCCGCCACCAGGGCGACAGCGGTGCATCGTTCGGAGAGGGCCATGCCCACGAGGAGTTGCAAATTCGCACCCGCGTCCGGACACGTCGCCCATGGCCACCGCAACGCGTCCATCGCGATCTGCGTGACCTGGTGGTCGTCGTGAGTGAGCGTCACCTCGAAGTGGTGGAAGTCGTCTTCGAGGCCGCCCCAGACCGTGGTGGCGTCGATGCGGACCAGGCGAATACGCCGCCGGTACGGCAACGCGGAGTCGCCCTGACGGACGGTCGGCGCGGGTTCGTGCGCGGGCTCGGCGCGAGTCACGCGTCTTCAGGCACCGGGTCGCCGACGAACACGATGGTGCGGGCGGCGAACCGCCAGCGATCCGGCTCGCGCACGAGTCGGTCGTGGTAGCGGCCGGCGTTCGACGTGCGGAATCCATCGTCCGTCTTCGACATGTAGAGGAAGTCGGTCCACGCGCGTGCGGTCAGCGCGTCCTCGGCGATGTCGATGACGGAGTTGTACGTCACGTGTTGGCCGGGGGGCATGCCGGGTCGCTGACGGCCGATGTTGTCGTGAATCGCCTGGCGGCCGCGGTGGGTGGTGCCGAACACAGTGAACGTTGCGTCATCGGCGAAGAGGGACGCGAACTCGTCCGAACGAGCGTCGTCGTAGTGATGGCAGTACTCGGCGATCAACCGTCGGATGAGTGATTCGTCGAGCACCAGGTCCGTCACGGGATGGAGAATGCCACGCGCATGACGGCCATGTCAGGATGGCCGAATGACCGCAACGATCGAATCGAACGTGCCCCGTCACGACATCCCGACGGCAGGCCGCAGCGGTTTCGTCCTCGTCGACGAGCGACAGGTGCACTACCTCGAATGGGGACGCTCCGGTTCGCCGCCCGTCGTCTGTCTGCACGGCGGTGGGCAGACCGCCTACATGTGGGAAGGGCTCGGCGCCGCCCTCGGTGCGACGCATCACGTCCTCGCGCCCGACCTGCCGACGCACGGGGACAGTGATCCCGTCGGCGAGATGTCCCGCCACGCCCTGGCGGCGACGATTCCCGCATTGCTGAATGAGTTCGGCTTCGAGCGGGCCGTCTTCGTGGGCGCGTCGCTCGGTGGTCTGGTGTCGATGACCGTGACGGCTGCGCACCCCGAGTTGGTACGAGCCCTTGTGTTGGTAGACATCGCGACGCGGCTGGAAGACAAAGGTGTGGAGCGGATCGTCGAGTTCATGCGGGCGCACGAGTCGTTTGCGGACTTGGACGAGGCGGCGGCGGCGATCGGCGCGTACCTGCCGCAGCGCAAGCAAGGCGATCCGTCACGACTCACGCGGAACTTGCGCCAGCGTGCCGACGGTCGGTGGGAGTGGAAGCATGGCTACACCCGCCAGCTGCGCAACGGTGGTGAGCTGACGCAGGGCGGAGGCTGGCGTGAATTGGTCGGAGACCTGGCCGACGACGCAGCGCGGTTCGCCTGCCCGGTTCTGGTGCTGCGCGGTGCGGCCTCGGACGTGTTGTCATCCGAAGGCGCGGATGAGATCGTCGGGCTCATCCCCGACGCACGGCTCGCCACCATCGCTGCCGCCGGTCACCACGCCGCCGGCGACAACCCCGAATCCACCGTCGGCCACGTCACGAGTTTCCTCGCCGACATCGCCTGGTAATTCCGGCGTCGGTGCCCACGAGTCTTCCGCTGCGTTTGTCGTTTGCGCCACCGCCCACACGTTTGAGGCGACAATCGCTGCAGGTGAACCCGTGCGGTCGGCTGCGTTTGTCGTCTGCGCCACCGCCCACACGTTTGAGGCGACAATCGCTGCAGGGTGAGCGGGGTTAGCCACCAGCGGTGGAGGGTTACTCCGGCTTGGGTGGGCGGCAGTTGATCACAAGGGTGAAGACGTTCTTGACGACGGGGTCGCCAGTGGCCTGGTCTCGCCACGTGGTCTCCTGCACGTAGAACTCGAGCTTCCCGCCGCTCGACTTCTCCTTCTCGTACACGTCGGTGATCTCGGACGTGCCGACGAGGACGTCGCCGACTTTCGGCCACCGGAAGTACTCGAAGCCTTGCTCCCCGTGGAGGATGGCGCGGCCGGGGCCGCGGAGCTTCTCGATGGGGAGGCCCGCCGCTCCGCCGGATCCTTCGGAGCCCCAGAACGGCATGACGAACGGGAACGTCGGCGGCACGGGCGCGTCGGCGCCGTCGTACGCGGAGTCCTCGTCCATCAACGCCTGGGCAAACACGCGTACCGGCCCGCGTTCTATGCGCACTGTTTGCGGAGCACCGGTCGTGCCCTTCAACTCGGTCATGGCCATTGCGCAGCATCCCCAACGTCGGCGTCACGTTCGGCCGGGGAGGGTAGTGCAGCGGGCTCACGACCCAGCGGGAGCGGACCGACTGACCCGCTCATGCGTTGCCCAGTTTGTGTTTCATGACTTTGCCGGTGGCGTTGCGGGGGAGTTCGTCGACGACGTAGAGCGCCCGCGGTCGTTTGTAGTCGGCGAGCCGCTCGGCGCAGAACGCGAACACCGTGTCGGGATCGAGCGTCACGCCGGGGCGGGGGACGACGTACGCCGCGATGTCTTCGCCGAGTACCGCGTGCGGAATGCCGACGACGGCCGCCTCCTGCACATCTGGATGTTCGAGCAGGACCGCTTCCACGTCGGTGGGGTAGACGTTGTGTCCGCCGCGGATGATCATGTCCTTCTTGCGGCCGGCGATGTAGAGGAACCCGTCGTCGTCGAGGTACGCGAGGTCGCCGCTGCGCAGCCACCCGTCGACGGTCCAGGTGCTCTGCGTCGCGGCCGGGTCGTTGTAATACTCGCGCTGCGCGCCCTCCATCTTCGTGAGCAACTCACCGACTTCGCCCGGAGCGCACTCGGTGTCGTCCTCTCTCACGATCTTCAGCTGCATCGGACCGATTGGCTTCCCGACGGAGCCGATGCGCTTCGTCACCTCGTCCTTGGGCATGACGATGAACGCGGGTCCGGCCTCGGTCATGCCGTAGGAGTTCGAGACGGTCGCGTTCGGGAGACGAGCCTGCAGCGTCAACAACGTTTGCGGTGCGAGCGGCGCGCTCCCGATTGACACCGAGGCCAGGCTTGTGAGATCCGGCTCGCTGAAGCGCGGATGCGCAACTAAGAGTTCGGCCATGGCCGGCACGAGAAAGGCCATCGACGGTCGCTCCGCGGCGACGATGTCCAGCCAGCGGCCCGCGTCGAACTTCGGAAGGTAGAGACCGACGAGTCCCAACTTCATCGGATTGAAGATGAAGGCGATG
>JANLTQ010000002.1:0-1809 GCA_031363005.1 Acidimicrobiia bacterium
GCTCCGTCACGAGAACCGCCGACATCGTTCACCACGACCTTGGCGCCTTCGCCCGCCATCATCAGCGCGTACTCACGGCCGATGCCCCGGCCGGAACCGGTGATGATCACAACTCGTCCTTCACACATCTTTGTCATGCCCGATGGATTAGCAGAGGCGACGAGCCCGAGGCGACCCGAGGACCGTGATCACGGTCGGAATCACCACCGATGTCGGCGCCGCCGCGACAACTTCCCGCAAACCAGGGCGACCTTTGTGCCCTCGCCCACCGCTCAGGTGGATGAACGCACACGGGTCGGCGGGCTGGCGGGGACAGTGGACCAAGCGAAGCCAACGTTCAGTCGGGGTCGACCTTCTTGGCGCGGCTGGGTGCGACCCGCGGGGGCTCGTTCGGCTGTTTGGGGTATACCGGCGGCCAGGGTGCATCCATCATCCCCGCCGCCATGTCTCGGTCGTGGAGTTCGAGCAGAGGCGCAAGCGACTGCGGCGCGCCGTACATCTCGGCCCAGGGATCACCGCCGTCACGCAGACGATCCGGAGCCGTGGTGATCGTCCACTGGCGCGGTGAGACATTCTCCAACTCGTCCCAGCGGAACGGCATTGACACGGGCGCTTCGGGATACGCACGGACCGACCACGCGCCGAACACCGTCTTGTGCGGCGCGTTCTGGTTGAAGTCGATGAAGACGCGTTCGCCGCGTTCCTCTTTCCACCACGCGGCGGTCATGAGATCGGGACGCCGACGTTCGAGCTCTCGTGCCAACGCAACGACCGCGAACCGCACGGCGTAGGAATCCCACTCGGGCAGCAGGCGTGCGTAGATGTGGATACCGCGACTGCCCGTGGTCTTCGGGAACGCGGCGACACCGAACTCGTCGAGCAGCGTCCGCACCTCGGCCGCCGCCTCTTGCACCATCGGGAACGTGACACCCGGACCCGGGTCGAGGTCCACGCGTAGTTCATCGGCGATGTCCGGCGCGTCCGCGTGCGTCGGCCAGACGTGAAAGCCCACACAGCCGAGGTTGACCGCCCACGCGACGTGCGCCACGTCGCCCACCACCATCGCGTTCGATTCGGTGCCGTTCGGGGTCGAGACGGTGGTGGTCTCGAGCCACGTCGGCGCATTCTTCGGCACGCGTTTCTGGAAGAACGACGGCCCACCGGCGCCGCTCGGGAACCGCTGCAACATCACCGGCCGACCGCCCATCGTGGCGAGCAAGGGCTCACGTACGGCCTGGTAGTAGTGGATCAGATCGAGCTTGGTCTCACCCCGGTCCGGAAACAGGAGTTTGTCCGGATGCGAGATGGACACGTCTCGACCGTCGATCGTTTCGACGATCTTGTCGCGTTCCTCGGCCACACCGACCGACGCTAACGGGCCTCACGAGACCGGAGGTGCGACCGGGTCCGGCACCAGTTCCGCGGCGACCGGTTCCTCGCCGCCCTGGTCGAGTCGGAACGGCGGATAGTCGTCGGTCATCAGCGCCGCGTACGCGACGACGCGGAAGATCCAACGATTGAATCCCACGATGAGGTCGAAGAGGGGCCTCGGGTAGCGATTGCGGAACAGCAAGATGACGGCGGCAACGACGATCAAGACGTTGAGCAGCCCCGCGCGGCCGTTGGACGTCGTCGAGCTTCCCACCAGGAGACCGACGACGATGTAGTGCGGGATGGCCAGCAGCCACCACTTCACCAACACCAAGCCACGCGACAACTCGCCCGGGTAGACGACGTCGAGATCGGCGGGATAGGTGGGGTCGGCATCGAGGCTGAACGGCGGATACCGGTCAGTGCCGCCCTTGGTCC
>JANLTQ010000033.1:0-2331 GCA_031363005.1 Acidimicrobiia bacterium
CCGACGACCGCCAGGAGGAACAGCGACCAGTACTGGGTGTACAGCAGTGCCGCCGTCGTGAGGGCCACCGCAGCGAAGCGCCCGATCGATGGGCCCTGCTCGATCATCCGCTGCACCGCCAGGTACCCGAACAGCACGAGCACCATGGCGAGCATGTACATCCGGGCTTCGGTCGAGTACCGGATCGCGTAGGGCGACGACGCCACGACCAGGACCGCCGCCCACGCCGCCCACCGTCGTTCCCGATCGTCGGAACCGAATCGCAGGCCGGCGACGTAACTGAGTCCGATCAGCACCAGACCGAGGACGCCGGACAGCGCTCGCACCGCCACGTCACCGGAGCCGAACACCTGGATCCAGCCGTGGAGCATGACGTAGTACAGCGGCGGTGCGCCGTCCTGGCGCAGCGCGTGCTGCAGCTCTGAGAGCGGCAGCTTGGCAATGTTGACCGTGAGCGCTTCGTCGAGCCAGAGGTCCGACGTGGTCAGGAACCGAAAGACGAACGCGACGACCAGGACCGCCACGAGGGCGGCGGGGATGAGGAAACGAGCGGGACCCGCTGCTCGAGCGGACGACGGGGCGCGGGTCGGAACGGGAGGCGAGACCTTCATGAGAAGTGCGACACGTTACCGGCGCCCGTTCAAGCGACAGTGCACCGCTGAGCTCAGCGGTACTCCCACCACTGGATCTCGGCCATCATCGGCAAGAGATACCGCACGTAGATCGAGGTGATCGCGAGCATCCCGTGGTCTTCGGTCTTCTTGTCGATGATGTCCACCCGAGGGTCTCGCGCTTGCCACGCCTGCGCAGCGGTGAGTACGGCGTCGAGCTCGGCCTCGGCCGCCACGCTGAGTCCGAAGTGGTCGAGCCGGGGACAGGTCATCGGCGGATCGTCGGCGATCAGGAACACGAACTGCTCGATGGTGTGGACGCTGAAGACCAGCTTCTGTCCGTCGACGGTCTCGGTCGGGAGTTCGCGCCAACCGAAGACCTCGCCGTAGAACGCGCACAATTCGGCGCGACCGGCCGGCTCGAGCAGCTCTGAGGCCACACTCATGGCGACGTGATTGAACCTCGGCGCCCGGACGGCCGACTCGCTCACGTCAGGCCCGTCCGTGACTCGGGGCGATGACCACCTTCGCCGGGATCTCCCCCGCTGCCAACCGGCCGATGGCGTCACGGAGGCCGTCGAGGCCCACATCGTCCGGTTCGATGAGCAGATCGGTCGGGAACTCGGGTGAGGCGAGGAGCGTCAACGCGGCTTCGAAACCGTCGGCGTCGTAACAGAACGAACCGGTGATCACCAGCTCGTTGAGGATGATCCGATTCGGGTCGAACCGCGGTGGCGTGATGCCGGCACCGACCAAGACGAGCCGTCCGGTGCGAGCGAGTTGGCCAAGACATTGCTCCATCGCCACCGCGTGACCGGAGCATTCCAGTGCCGCCTGGAACGGGCGGTCGACGATCTCGTCGGGCATGGGCGGCGTGGTGAGTGCGGCCGGTTCGATCACGGTTGCGCCGAGGCGTTCACACAACGCACGTCGGGCCGGCGAGGGCTCGCTCACCACGACATCCGTGATGCCCCGATGAATGAGGGCGGCGACGCTTAATGCGCCAATCGGACCGCCACCGGTGATGAGCACGCGATCGCCAGGTTCGATCCCGGCCAGGGTGATCCCGTGCAGCGCGACCGTGAGCGGTTCGGTCAGCGCGGCTTCTCGCAACGTGAGACCGTGCGGGAGCCGCAACAACTCGGCTTCCGGGACACGTAGGTAGTCAGCAAACGCGCCCTGGCCGTCGCCACCACCCACGGCGGCTCGACCGGCACAGAGATTCGGTCGGCCGGCGAGGCAGTACTCGCAGGTGCCGCAGCGCAACGCCGGTCCTCCGACCACCGCGTCGCCCACGGCCCATCGGGTGACGTCGTCGCCGACGGCAACCACAGTGCCGCTGTACTCGTGGCCATGCACCCGATTCGGCGCGGACCAGCCTTCGAGTACGAAGTGGATGTCCGAGCCACACACGCCGCAGTGGCTGATCTCGAGCAGCACGTCGGCCGGTCCGATCTCCGGCGTCGGGTAGTCCTCGACTGCGATGGTCTGTCTGCCCTTGTAGACCGCGGCCCGCATCCGTGACGGAATCATCGGTGCAGCGTGCCCGGACCTGACGCAGCCGTCAACCAGAGCCCGGAGTGCCGTCCGAGGGCAGGAGCCGTCGGAGTCGGAGTATCCGGGGGTCGTCGGCCCCGAGGAGATCGACCAACCAGCCCAGGGCCGAGTGGAGATCGGCGGTGCCGGCCTCGACCATCGCCTCGATGTCGGCCCAGTCCTT
>JANLTQ010000041.1:0-2114 GCA_031363005.1 Acidimicrobiia bacterium
CACTGGATCCACTCGGGCATGGTGATGGTGGGCGGCGAGAAGATGGGCAAGTCGCTCGGCAACTTCACCACGCTGGGAAGCGCGCTCGACGCGCACGGCCCGCGCGCCTTTCGGCTCGCAGTCCTGCAGGTGCACTACCGCTCGCAGATGGAACTCACCGCGAACGAGTTGGGCGCAGCCGCCGAAGGGATTCAACGGGTCGACAACCTGGCGCGGCGCACCGAACGGGAGGGGGACCCGTCGGCGGCCCCGGCCCCGGAAATCGTCGCGGCGTTCGAGGCGGCGATGGATCAGGACTTCGGGACCGCCGGCGCGATCGCATCAATCTTTGATGCCGTGAAGCAGGCGAACTCAGCGTTCGACGCGGGAGACGCGTCGCGTGGGTCGGCGTTCGCCGCCACGGTACCGGCACTCCTCGAGGTTCTGGGATTTCCGGAGGCCGAAGCCATCGCCGCCGATGAACGCGCCGAGATCGACGCACTGGTGCAGGCGCGCAACGATGCGCGAGCGGCGAAAGATTTTGCGAAAGCGGACTCCATCCGCGACGAACTTTCTGCCCGCGGCATCACCATCCAAGACTCCGCCACCGGCACCCTCTGGCACCGATGAGCCCGAAGCCCAAGGGCAAGGGATCGGACCCGAGCCGTAGCAAAACGAAGGCGAGCCGCGAGGCACCGCCCCGACGCGACGGTTCCGGCGGCGGAGGTTCAACCTCGAAGCAACAGAGAACGTCCGGCGCTCCGAGCCGCAGCGAAGCGGAGGCGAGCCGCGAGGGAGCGTCCCGACGCGGTCGCGGTTCCGGTGATCGAGCGGACGAGCGATCAGCCAGTCGAACGTACGAGCAATTTGGTGGTGAGCAGGTGGAAGGGTTTCACGCGGTCCGCGAATTGTTGCGGGCGCGGCGACGGAACGTGCGCGAGGTCTGGGTCATCGAGCGGGCCGCCGGCGCCGCGGAGATCGAAGAACTCGCGCAGAGCATCGGCATCCGAGTCCGGCGAATCGGTCCCGCGCGGTTGGAAGAACTCGCCCGCACCGAGGCGCCCCAAGGTGTCATCGCGCGGGCGCAGGCGATCACGCCCGCGAACGTCGACGAACTCCTGCGGGATCCGGCCGCGTTCATCGTGGCGCTGGATGGCGTGACCGACCCCGGCAACCTCGGCGCGGTGCTGCGAACCGCAGAGACCGCCGGCGTGACCGGCGTCGTAATCCCCAAGCATCGCGCGGCCGGTCTCGGACCGACGGTCCTGAAGGCAGCGGCGGGTGCCGTCGAATACCTCCCGATCGCGTTCGTGGCCGGTATCCCGGCCTTTCTCGACCAGGCGCGCCGGGCCGGCGTGTGGACCGTCGGTCTGGATGCGGATGGCACCACCTCGGTCAGCGAGATCGCGGTAGCGGACGGTCCGGTGGTTCTCGTGCTGGGCTCCGAAGGCTCAGGACTCGCCCGCCTCACTCGAGATCGCTGCGACGTCGTGGCGTCCATCCCGTTGCACGGTCGGTTGGAGAGCCTCAACGTCTCGGCGGCGGCCGCGATCGCGTTGCACGCGGTCGCGCTTCGGCGTGAAGGCGGGCACGGGGACATCGACCCGTTCCGGTAATCTCAGCCGCCCTGCCGGGGTAGCTCAGTTGGTAGAGCAGCGGTCTTGTAAACCGCAGGTCGTCGGTTCGATCCCGACCTCCGGCTCCGTGGTTCCCCGACTTGTCCCCTTCCACCCGATAGGGTCGAGACGTCAGGATCGAACTCCCCGGGACGCGCCGATCGAGAGCACGATCGCGCCGATTGGGCTGGTTTTTCGAGGCAGCAGTTGATGAACGATCCGAGGGATCAGAACGATCAGCCCGAACCCGGACGCACCCAGCGCCGATCGTCGCGCGGCGGAGGCGGCCCCGGCTTCTCGGCCGCGCGCGGCGCCGCATTGATCGCGCTCGCGATCATCCTCGGTGTCGTCCTGTTGCAAAACATCGACGATGGCAACAGTGGGCCGGTCGGCGATGGTGGAACGAGTTCCACCACGGGCAGCCCCAACTCGGGCCCCACGACGACCACAACGGTCGCGCCGGGAACTGCGTCCACTGCGCCCACGACCAAGCCGGCTGCGATTCCGCCGGCGCAGGTC
>JANLTQ010000048.1:0-3372 GCA_031363005.1 Acidimicrobiia bacterium
ACGGGCAGGTCGGGCAGGTCTCCACGCGCCGACGGTAGCGGCCAACCGGTTCAGGCGGGTGCAAGTTTCTCTTCGAAGAGGTCACACATCGCTCTCCACGAACGCTGGTCTGCATGTGCGTTGTAGGCGATGAACTCCGGCATCTTCAACGCATCGACCTCGGGGTTGGTGAAGCTGTGGACGACCCCGCCGAAGACAAGCATCTGCCAGTCGACACCGCCGGCGCGCATCTCAGCTTCGAACTCCGCCCGCTGTTCGGGTGGGATCATCGGGTCGTCGGCGCCGATGTTCACGAGGACGGAGCCGGAGATGTTGGCTGCGTCTTCGGGCTGAGTGGTGCTCAGGCCCGAGTGAAACCCGACGATGGCCTTGAGGTCCGTGCCGCCCCGTCCGAGTTCCAGGGCCATCGTCCCGCCGAAGCAGTAACCGATGGCGGCCAGCCGACTCGCATCCGTTTCGGCGCGGCTCCTCAGGACGGAGAGACCGGCGAGTCCGAGGGCGCGGGTGCGGTGGAGATCCGACCGGAGCGCGCCGAGCGTGCCCATCATCTCGTCCCGAGCGAGGACCCGTCCGCCGCCGTGGTAATCCAGCGCGAACGCGACGTAGCCGAGTCCGGCCAACAGTTCACAGACCACGCGCTCGTGAGCGCCGAGTCCGGGCCCCTCGTGACACACGAGCACCCCGGGACGCGGACCCGATACGTCGCGATCGACCGCCAGGTATCCGATGTGTTCCGTGCCGTCGATGTCGTACGAAATCGTCTCGGTGTGCACTGACTCTCCTCAGAGCTTCGACGGTGTTCGGAGCCGACGGACTCTAGATCTGGGCGGTGAGCACCGCCCGAAGTACGGTCAAATCATGAGTGAAGCGAACCGGGCACGCGCTCGCAGCCGGTACCCCAGCGAAACGTGGCCCGTCCGGCCCGGCCCGCAGGGCCAAGAGGACAAGTGATGACGGAGTTCGGAGATCGGATCAGCGGGGCGTACGCGACGAAGGGGAAGGCGCTGGACCTCGGGCGTGGAGTCCTGGCCGGGGCGACCGACCCGAGCGCGGTGGTCCAGCTGTCGGCGGCGATGTGTAACCGCCACGGGCTGATCGCCGGCGCGACCGGAACCGGCAAGACCAAGACCTTGCAACTGATGGCCGAACAACTCTCCGCCATGGGCGTATCCGTCTTCGCGGCGGACATGAAAGGTGATCTCTCGGGGATCGCCGAACCCGGGGAACACAGCGAACGCGTCGACGGTCGAGTCGGCGAACTCGGCGTCACGTGGGAGCCGGCCGGACGCGCAGTGCAGTTTCTCGCGCTCGGCGGTCAGGGCGCCGGGGTCCCGGTCCGCGCCACGATCTCGTCGTTCGGTCCGACCCTGCTCGCGAAGGTCATGGACGCGAACGAGACGCAGTCGTCGTCGCTCTCCTTGGTGTTCCGGTACGCGGACGACCATCAACTCGGCCTCCTCGACCTCGCCGACCTCCGCGCGGTGTTGCAGTTCTTGCTGTCCGACGATGGCAAGGCCGACCTCAAGGGACTCGGCGGCCTCTCGAGCGCGACGGCGGGCGTGTTGTTGCGCAAGATCGTCGAGTTGGAGGAGCTCGGTGCGGAGCCGTTCTTCGGCGAGCCGCAACTCGAAGTCACAGATCTGATCGGGGTTCATCCCGACGGCACGGGCCTGGTGAGTTGCCTCGAACTGCCGTCGGTGCAGGATCGACCTCGGCTCTTCTCGACGTTCCTGCTCTGGCTCTTGGCTGAGTTGTTCGAGACGCTGCCCGAGGTGGGCGACCTCGATCAGCCGAAGCTGGTGTTCTTCTTCGACGAAGCCCACCTGCTGTTCGAGGGTGCGAGCAAGCCGTTCCGCGAGCAGATTGCGCAGACGGTTCGCCTGATCCGCTCCAAGGGGGTGGGGGTGTTCTTCGTGACCCAGCTCCCCGACGACGTGCCCGACGAGATCCTCGCTCAGCTCGGGAACCGGATTCAACACGCATTGCGCGCCTTCACCCCGCGCGACGCGAAGGCGCTGAAGTCCGCGGTCACCACCTACCCCAAGACGAGTGACTACGACCTCGAAGAGGACCTCACCAAGCTCGGCACCGGCGAGGCGATGGTGACAACGCTCAGCGAGAACGGTGCCCCTACCCCGGTCGTGTGGACGAAGTTGCGGCCTCCCACGTCGAAGATGGCCGCGTTGGACACCGCCGCGATCACCACCAGTGCCCAGACGCTGCCGATCTGGACCAAGTACGCCGTCGAGATCGACCGGCAGTCGGCGCGTGAGTTGCTCGACGCGCGCGTCGCGCAAGCGAGCACACCGACGACTCCGGCTCCGTCAGCGCCGCTTCCGATGCCCTCCGAACCGGGAGGTGGAAGTTCCGACATGCCGCCGCGGCCCGGTGCGCCGAGACATCAAACGTCGGCGCCGAAGCAGGAAGCGAAGCCGCGCGCCAAGGCGACGAAGAAGGAAGACGACGGCGCGATCTCGGGCTACCTCAAGAGTCGCGAAGGCCGCACAATGATGAACCGAGTCGTGCGCGGCGTGTTCGACATGTTGAAGAAGTAACTCGCGCTCGGGGTTCAGTCGTCGTTCACGATGGTGAACGTTCCGGTCCCGCGCGTGGTGACGAGCGACCCCAACGTCGGCGTTCCGAGGGTGATGGTAAAGGTCTCGTTGCTCTCCGGGATCCACTCCCGTTTCAGCGTGATCGACACGGTCCTGGTCAAGGCGCTGGCCGTGAACGCGAGAGTGACCGTCTTTCCGACGAAATCGCGCGTGCCCGCAGTGCCCGAGGTCGTGGTGTAGGTGACGGTGAACGGTGTGCCCGGAGCGCGGGTCAGCGCGATCTGGGTTTTGACCGTCACCAGACCGGTCCCGTCGTCGCCCTCGGTGGCGGACGCATCGCCGATCGTCAACTGGTTCAGCGCCGAGCTGTCATCGTCGACGACGGTGCCGGTGCCCGACGCGTTGGCAAGGGTTGCGCCGTCGAGCGCGCTCGGAGTTGCGAGCACCACCCGGAAGGATTTGGTGGCTTCCGGGATCTGGTCGGACTTGACCGAGACGGCGATGGTCTTGGCGATCTGGCCGGGGTTGAAACTGAGCGTGGCCATCTTCGCCACGAAGTCCGTCGGCGCCACTGCGGTGTCGGGAACCGTCGCGTACCCGACCGTTAAGAGTTGGCGGGGTGCCGGGGACACGGTGACGGTGAAGTTCGCCACTCGGTTTCCCGAGTCGCCTTCGGCCACGGTCGAGTCGCCGATCGAGACCCTCGGGATTGCCGGCGCGTGCAACTGTTGATCGATCCAGTCCGCATAGGACGAGACCCGAGACCAGAGTCCGGGATAGTTGTTCAGGGCGCACCCGTTGCCCCAGCTGGTCACGC
>JANLTQ010000056.1:0-1623 GCA_031363005.1 Acidimicrobiia bacterium
CGCAACACTCGCCGCGCGCTTCGAGTGCCGCGGCGGTCATGACCTCGTAGCCAGTGGCCGGATCGCGATACGTCGGCGAGCCGCGGCGCGTCGCCTCCTCGTGGGCGATGTGTGCCGCGTCGGGAATCGGCTGGCGGCCGGAGTTCACCTTCGCCCGAACCTAGCGACGGAAGCCATGGTCCAACGTTGCCAGGCGCCGCGCGCTTTCGCCGGATCCACCCGAGCGTTCCCAGGCGGAAGCGGCGTGGCTGCTACTTTGGCCTCTCCCTTACGGGGCTGTAGCTCAGGCGGTAGAGCACTTCCATGGCATGGAAGGGGTCAGGGGTTCGAGTCCCCTCAGCTCCACACTTCTTCACCGCTTCTCTCCGAGAGCGCCTCGGCAACCAGACCGGCGAGGGCTAGGACTCCGGAAGCTTCAGACTGGCGAGCGGACAGTGCGTCATGTCCATGGTCGACTCGAGCTTCGCCGCCGCAGCAACACCGGCCGCGCCACCCATCGCTGCTTGATGACACGGGTTCGACATGTCGAAGATCGCGCTGGCCTGGATGCAGGGATGCATCGGTGCGTGAACGTCAGCACGGTATTCGAGGTCGTCCACCAGCCAGAGGTGCAGCATGTAGAAGTTCTGGAGATGCACGTTCACCCCGCCTGCACTGGTGCACGACGAGTCAGAACTGTTGACGCCGATTGCCATCGCCTGGGTCTTGTTGAGACACAACGACGGGTGGTGATGCCACCAGTCGTTCGGTCCGGCGAAGCCTTCGGGCGGGAGGCCCGTATTCGTGTGCACGTAATAGGACATGCCGACGAGTTTCGAGTCCGGCGTGTTGCCGTTGTACTGGAGGAACTCCGGTTGGGCCGGGTCGAAGGTGTCGTCGACGATGCTGTTCGGAATGCTCGGGTTTGCAGGATTGAAGTTCGGGTCCGCGAGAAGTTCCGGACTGATCGTTCCGAGGCCCGTGTGGGTGCCCATGCCTGGGATGTAGGCGAAGGTGGTGCGGAACCCGGCACCCAGCGAATCGCCGAGGGTCGGGAACTTCTTCGCGTAGGCCTTCGCGGCATCGAACTGCTTCGCGTTCGTCTTACATGTCTCGTAGTCGAGCGGCACGCGGGTGACCCCGGCATACCAGTTCACCGTCCCCATGCCTCCGCCGGTCACCGAGTTCGGCGCCACCGGGTTACAGAACCACGGCACCGGCTTTCCAGTGTTCGCGGCGTCGTTCGCCTGCAGGTAGTAGCAGCCGGTCGATACGAATGCGACAGCCACGACCGCGGCCGAGAACAGAGAACGACGAAATGTCCGCATGAAGACCCCCCAAAGGTTTGGGCGAACGTACCATCACGCGAGCGGAGGCGCGCCGATCATCTCGCGGAACTCCTTGGTGGTGTTCGTCAGCGGGAACGGCTCGTCGGGCACCGGTATGTTCAGCGCCGCACAGATCGGCCCCCAGCCGTCGCTCGCCGTCCAGTCGATGAGCCGACCAGCCGGCACCTCGGCGCGCACCGCCGCGTTGTGGGCTTCGTACGCAGCGATCATCGCGCCCTTGTTCTCGAAGTCGTCGGAGAAGCGGTCGTGCAGCATGCGCTTGACGGCCTGCATCCACGGCTGCATCTCGGGCGGT
>JANLTQ010000064.1:0-4282 GCA_031363005.1 Acidimicrobiia bacterium
CGTGACGCCCACGACGAATGCGGGGTGAGGAATACCTTCGGGTGTTCGTACAACCAGTGGCCGGCGGGCAGTGGCTCCGGGTCGACGGTGTCCAGACTCGCTCGGGCTACTCGGCCGGAGTCCAACGCCGCGCGCAACGCGTCCTGATCCACGAGCGTGCCTCGAGCGATGTTCACGAAGTGCACGCCGTCGGTCATCGCCGCGAATGCCGCAACGTCGAACATGCGATGCGTCCGGTCCGTGCCCGGTGCGGCGACCACCACATGGTGCGCGCCGGTCACGAGCTCATCCAGGGAGGTGACGATCTCGACCCCAGGGATCGGACTCGGCGCGGCCGTGCGCCGCAGTGCCCGGACCGTCATCCCGAACGCGAGTGCTCGCGTCGCCACCCCGGTTCCGATACCACCCAACCCGACGATCCCGACGGTTTTGCCCGCGAGCGTGTCCATCCGCTGGAAGTTCCACGTTGCCGGCGGTTCCTGCAGCCAGAAGTCCGGAAAGCCCTTCTCGAACGCGAGCATCGTGGCCAGCACGTACTCCGAGATCGGGATCGCACTTGCGCCGCGTGCGCAGGTGACGGTCGGGACCCGTCCCAGCACTTCCGGCGAGACGCCGTCGATCCCGGTGCCGGGCAGCTGGATCCAGCGGACGCCCTGTCCGAGGAGTGGGAGCACCTTGGCGTCGTCCCATCCGCCGAACAGGACCTCGGCCTGCACGTCGGGAGGAGGCGCACTCTTGGACGCGTCGATGAACTCGACGTCCGGGAATTCGGCGCGCAGGCGGTCGACGGCCATGCCCATCGTGTCGAACACCGTGACTCGCTCACTCACCACCGGCTCACCTTCGCGCGACCGGCGACCCTCGCGGACATCACCGGATGGCTCGGGTCACGGCTCGGGTCGGACCGAACGAGTGCAGCGCCAGCGCGTGCAGATTGGCGAGGCCGCCGTTGACGATCAGGATGAGATCCTCTGGACGCTCCACGAGCGCCACCATGCCACGAGCGTCCACGCGGCCGTTCGTTTCGGCGCGCGCACGGTGCGGCGCCGGCCACCAATCGACCGGCAGGGCGGCGTGCCCGTGCAGGATGCCGACGACGTCATCGATGTCGGGATAGGTGCGGGCGATGAGCTCGGCCCACGGCGGGGCGATACACACCATGATCTGCGCGCCATGGTGGCCGCCGATGAACGCATTGGTGCCGGCGAACGCCAAGGACTTCCCGATCACCTCGAGCAGGTCGGCGGCATTGTCCGCCACGATGTCCGCGATGTCGATAGTGCCCGTACAGCCATGGACTGTCAACGCACTCTGGCCGCCATCGACGCCACATCGCTCCGAGAGGGGCGCCCACGGCGATCGCTCTTCCCACTCGCCCACCACGATGCCGGCCACGCGCGCGGGCTGGCCGAACACGCTCTTGGACGACACCCCCACGACCTGCCCACCCACGTTGCGCATGAGCAACCGCAGAGCCCGGCCGATCGCAGGAGCCGGGCCGGCCACGCCACCGAAGCATCCCGCGTCGTAGGGGATCTCGAGGTCGTTGCGCACCGGTCCGTTGACGAACACCCCCGGGACCACACAACTCGTCGTGGTGTTGAGCGCAAACAGATTGAAGTCCGGGTCGCTCATCGCTTCGACCGCGGTACAGAGCAGTGGCATCGCCGTGTCCGGTGCGCCCGCCATCACGGCGTTCACCGCGAGCTTCTCCACCGTGCATCGACCCTGACGCGGCGGGAGGTCGGCCAAGTGCGTTTCCGGAAACCGTCCACTCGCGCGCACATGAGCGCGGACCCGTTCCTCGGTGGGAGGGATCAGGGGCAGGCCGTCGCCCCAGCCCGCGTCGGTCGCCAGCCGTTGGAAATCCACCGGATCCGCGTCCACCTCGAACCGATCGGACACGAGCCAGTCGATCGTGCAGTCCTCTGGACCACAGTCTTCGCGCGGTGTGGTCACGTCACGAGTCCATCGCCGCAACGTCGACGCCGAGCGCGGCGAGCAGATGCGGCCAATGTTCGACGGCGATCGCCCGCACCTCGGCCTCGGGGCGCGTCTCGAGTGGATACGGCAACGCGTGCACGCGCAGACCCGATCGTCCCGCGTTCGCCGCCATCGTGTGCGCCAACGCCAGAAACTCCTCCGTCACGACGACGACCGCCGTCGTACCCCGTTGCGCCATGGCGACCGTGTCGTGAACGCTCCACGAGGTGCACGAGCCTCAGTTCCCGAGGCCCACCACCGCAACGTCGACCCCTTCGGCGAACGCTTCGAGCTCGGAGAACGTGGTCGCCGCGTCCTCACCGACCCGATTGCCGGCACACCACCGTTCGACCGTGGCGCCCGCCGCTTCCAGGCGCGTTTGCCACTCGTCGAGCACCCATTCGTAACTGCGCCACGCGGTGTCGAACCGCAGACCGACTCGGCGCCCGCGCAGATCCCCTGCGTCCGGACCGGGATCGTCGACCACGGCCGGTGGCGGCGCCGTCGGATCGAGGATGGTGACTCGCATGTTCCAACTCCCTTCGACCGGTTCGGGCACGACGCTCGATCAGTCGGTGATGGTGATTGCTTGTTCCGGACAGTTGTCCCGGCCGAGTCGCGCCTGATCCTCGAGTTCGTCGGGCACGTCGACGTTCGCGTCCAACACCAGCTCGCAGTGGCCGAAGTCGTCCGGCGCGAACAGTTGCGGTGCCAGGACGTAACACCGTCCGTGACCAGTGCAGAGGTCCGCGTCAACCGAGAGCCGCATCAGGAGGGCTGCCACACGAGCGGCAGGTACTCGACCCCGCGAATCCCCATCGTGTAGATCGGCGTTTCACCGGCCTCGACTGCGTACTCCGGGACCCGAGCGTGGAGTTCTTCGAGCGCGACCCGCATCTCCAACCGCGCGAGGTGCGATCCGAGACACCGATGCACACCACCGCCAAACGCAAGGTGGCGGTTGGCGGCGCGGGCGAAGTCGACAGATTCCGGATCGGCGAACTCGGCGCCATCGGTGTTCGCCGACGCCAACAGACAGGTGACCGTCGCCCCGGCCGGAATCGTGGAGCCTGCAACCTCGACGTCTTGGGTCGCGACCCGCACGACGCCGGGGACCGGGGTCTCCCACCGCAACAATTCCTCGATGGCGGCCGGGATCAACGACGGATCGTCTCGCAGCGCCTGCTGGCGTTCCGGGTGGGCGGCCAAGTACGCGACCGCGCAACCGAGTGACGCGGTCACCGTGTCCAACCCTGCGAGCAGGAAGAGATACGCGATGTCCATGATGTCTTCGGTGGTCAGGACTTCGCCGTCGATCTCGGCCGACAGGAACCCGCTGAGCAGGTCGTCCTGGGGCTCGTGTCGCCGCTCGGCGATGACCGTCTCGAAGTACGCGTAGATCTCCGTGCCGATTTCGCGCGCCATCGCGCGACCCTCGGCAGGCGTCGTCGCGTCAGGGCGGATGATGCCGTCCTTGAACCGCAGGAACAGATCGAGGTCCGCGAGGGGCAGGCCCATCAGTCGGAGGAAGACGGTGCACGGGAGCGGGACCGCAACGGCGGCATTGAACTCACACGTCCCCGTGTCCACAAAGCCGTCGATCAACTCGACGACGAGCGAGCGCACGTCGGACTCCAACTTCTCCATCTCACGCGGGGCGAACAACGGATCGAGGAGCCGCCGGAACTTCACGTGGTCCGGCGGATCGATCTGGAGCGGGATGAGCGGACGGATGTTGCCGATATCGATGGCGTCCGACCCGGACGAGAAGAGATCGGGGTGGCGCAGCGCCCACACCACATCCTCGTGTCGGGTGATGAGCACCATCTCCTCGGCTTCGACAACGCCCATGTCCCGCATCATCGGATAGAACTGCTGCGGTCGGGCCGACATCTCCGGATCGACGTTGGTCCATCCCAGATCCGGTACTGGTTCACTCATGTGCTTCCCCTCGCGCTGAGACTGCATCTGACCGCATCCGGCCGGCACCGTCAATCTCACGCGGTTCATTGCGCCTGCCGTTCATTGCCGATGCCGCCCGAGATGGGTAGGTTCCCGCAGGGAGTGGGGGTACGCCGTGCGGCGACTGGTTCAACGGGTTGGCACCACCGTGAGTGCAGGGATCCTGAGTGCAGCGTTGCTCACCTTCGGGATCGCACCGGTCATTGCGTCGGCCGCACCGGACGCGGCCGCGGCGAACCCGTCGATCACGGCCACGCCGAGCAGCGGCCTCGTGCAAGAGGACCAGGTGAGCGTGGACGGATCCGGCTTCGTTGCGGACGGGATCGCGGTGATCGAG
>JANLTQ010000077.1:0-1678 GCA_031363005.1 Acidimicrobiia bacterium
GCCAGGACCGGGATCCGGAACCAGGATCGTCTCGGTTCGCACCGGCTCGCCTTTGGACCGGGCAATCACGCCTTGTACTTCGTGCACCATGTTCGCGTCCTTTCTGCGGGTCGGAGTGTTCTACCGCACGCGCAGCGTGGCGCGGATCGGTCGATGATCGGAACCGGCGTGGGGTCCGACCATGCTGCTGGTTGCCTCCAACCCGTCGCCGATCCAGATGTGGTCGATTTGGCTGTGCGGACGCCACGACGGCCAGGTCCGGCCGCGCACGGCGCGTCGACGAGTGCGTAGGACCGCGCCGATCGGCGGGCCCCACATGTTGCAGTCACCCACGATCGCCGACGGCAACGCGCGCTCGTTCAACGCGCGGTCGAGCGCGGTGAGCTGCGGCAGGCAGCCCCAGAGTCGGTGCGACGCATGAATGCCGCCGATTGCAACGGTGACGTCGCCACACTCGACCTCGGCAATGATCGCGCTGCGTTGGGCGACGACATCGGCGGCGGTGCGGGGGAGCGGAACGTCGGTGAAGGATCGCACCGGCAGTCGTGACAGGACCGCGAGCCCGCAGGTCCCGGCCTCGTCCGGAACAACCAGGTGACGCGGTCGCGCGTGGTTGCGGTCCGACATGTACCCAATGTCGTGCACGGTCGCGCCCAGCCGCGACGCGAGTTCGTCGACGAAGGCCGGCTGTCCGGCGGGGCGCCAGGACTCGGGGAGTACGAGGACGTCGGCATCAAGTGCCACGCACGCGGCCATGGCATCGACAGGATGGCCGCGCATGTCCACTCCCCAGTGCAGGTTGAAACACGCAACAGACAGTTCGGCCATGGGGAATCGCAGGTTAGAGCCCGGCCCTTCTAGTCTCCGGCGTCGTCGATTCGGAGGTAACAGAAAATGTCGGTCAGTGGTTTCGATCTCACCGGTCAGGTTGCTGTGCTCACGGGCGCAGGGAGCGGGATCGGGAAGGCAACCGCGTTGACGCTCGCCGAGGCGGGCGCAACGGTCGTCGGCGGCGACATCGATGTGGACGCGGTGACCGCGACCGCCGATGAGATCACGGCCGCCGGCGGCACCGCCCGGGCGATGCGAACCGATGTCACCCAGCGCGCCGACGTGGACCTGTTGGTCGACGGCGCCAGGTCCGAGTTCGGGCGCGTCGACATCGTCGGCAACATCGCCGGTGTCCCCCACAACCGGATGATCGCCGAATGCTCGGACGACGAGTTCGAACGCATTCTCGCCATCAACCTGAAGAGCGTGTTCTACGGCTGTCAGGCCGCACTGCGCGTGATGAGTGAACAGGGCTCGGGCAACATCATCAACGTCTCATCCGGTGCGATCGACACCCCGGCCCCGACCCTCGCCTGTTACGGCATGACCAAGGCTGCGGTGGCGATGCTCACCAAGACGCTGGCGTGTGAGGCCGGCCCGCTCGGTATCCGGGTGAACGCACTCGCGCCCGGTGTCATCGAGACCAACTTCTCTCGGCACAACTTCGTCGACGAGGACGGCAACGTGGATCCGGAACGGCTCGAGAAGTACCGCTCACGCTTCGGCGCGATGGCCCCGCTCAAGCGGGTCGGCACAGCTCAGGACGTTGCCGTCCTCGTCGACGAAGTTGTGCCGAGAGAAGTTGGTCTCGATGACACCGGGCGCGAGTGCGTTCACCCGGATACCG
>JANLTQ010000100.1:0-4348 GCA_031363005.1 Acidimicrobiia bacterium
CACCAGCGCCGAAGGATTCGGCGCTGGTGACGCCAGACGGTGGGGTGGGGGCGGTCATGGGGTGGGTTCGAGGCGAGGAAAGAGCGCGTCGCCCTTCTCGAGGGGGTTCCCGGCCGTGGGCACCGATCCCCACTGCGCGGCCTCGGGGAGCCGGGACTGCTCAGGCGTGCCCTCGAGCCCAAGCCGGCGCCAGAGTTCGGCGGCCGCCCTCGGGATCAGCGGCGATGCCAGCAGCGCAACGATCCGCAGCGTCTCGAGACAATCGCCGAGCACCGCCGCAGTCGCGACCGCGTCGCCGGCCTTGTGGGTCTTCCAGGGCGCGGCATCTTCGATGTAGGCGTTCGCATCGCGGATGAGTTGCCAGACCGCCCCGAACCCGCCGCTGAAGTCGAGGGTGGCCAACGCGGCTTCCATCGCCTCGAACGCCACGCCCGCCTGGGGGCGCAACGGACCGTCGGCACGGGTGTCCGGCACGAGCCCGTCGCAGTACGACATCGCCATGTTCAGCACGCGGCTCGCGAGATTGCCGAAGTTGTTGGCGAGGTCCGCGTTGTAGCGCGCCACCATCCCTTCGTAACTGAAGTCCCCGTCCTGACCGAAGTGGAGGTCCGTGACGAAGTGATACCGGAAACCGTCACTCCCGAACTCGGGGACGAGATCCGCCGGTGCGATGTTGTTCAGGCTGGTCTTGCTCATCTTCTCGCCACCCACCAGCAGGTAGCCGTGGGCGAAGACGTGCTCGGGAAGGGGGAGCCCCGCAGCCATGAGCATCGCGGGCCAGTAGACCGCGTGGAACCGAAGAATGTCCTTCGCGAGCAGGTGGTATTGCACCGGCCAGCGGTGGGCGAACTCGGCCGGGTCGGCGCCGAATCCGACGGCGGTGGCGTAGTTGATCAGCGCGTCGTACCAGACGTAGGTGACGTGGTTCGGGTCCCATGGCAGCGGGATCCCCCACGTGATCGACGTGCGACTCATCGAGAAGTCGCGTAGGCCCTGATTGATGAACCCGAGGACTTCGTTCCGCTTCCCGTCGGGCTGCACGGCCTCCGGATGGGCGGCGTAGTAGTCGAGCAACGGCTGTTCGAAGCGTGAGAGCTGGAAGAAATAGTTCTCCTCGGTGACGGTCTCGACGGGCCGATGGTGGATCGGACACAGCCCGTCGACCAGGTCGTCGTCGGTGTAATACGCCTCACAGGCCACGCAGTACAGACCTTCGTAGGTGTCGAGCACGATGTACCCGTTGTCGTACACCTGCTGGAGAAACGCCTGGACCGAGACTCGGTGACGGTCTTCGGTCGTGCGAATGAAGTCGTCATTGCTGATGTCGAGCAGGGTCCACGCGTCTTGGAATCGGGCGCTCGTCGTGTCTGCCCACTCCTGGGGAGTCAGGCCCCGCTCCTCGGCGGCCCGCTGGATCTTCAAACCGTGCTCGTCGGTGCCGGTGAGAAACAGGACGTCGTCGCCGTGCAATCGCCGCCAGCGTGCGAGGACATCGGCATGCACCGTCGTGTACGCATGCCCGATGTGCGGAGCGTCGTTCACGTAGTAGATCGGCGTCGTCACATAGAAGGAATCGGACACGCGCTCTACAGTACCGACGGTCCGGGCGGATTCGAGCGTTCTTTGTTGGGGGTCAGGCATGGCGAACGGCGTGGCGCGCAAGGTCGATCAGCTCGGCCGCGTCGTCATCCCGGTCGAGATGCGCAAGGCCCTCTCGATCGACGTCGGCGATCTGGTGATGATGTCGGCCGAGTCCGATCGCATCACGCTCGAGAAGGTGGAGCAGCGCTGCGTCTTCTGCGGGTCCACCGATCAGCTGCGCGACTTCTCCCGCAAAGTGGTCTGCGCCGCGTGCGTCGAACGCCTCATCGGCACCGAAGGCTGATCTCCCGCTCTTGCGACAGCGCCGAAGCGAGTCCACGGCAACCCGGAGCACCGAGATGACGAGCGGAGGCGCCGAAGTGATGGTCGCAGGTCAGCGTGGTCGCTTCAAGCGCACGGCCCGGGCGTAGACCTCGCGCCGGCCCATCCCGAAGCGGGCGCTGACGATCGCCGCCGCATCCCGGGTGGCGGTACCGCGGCCGAGTTCGGCGACCAGGGCGTCATCGACCTCCGCATCGGAGGTTGCCGCTCGCACCTGGACGGCGCCCCCGAGAACCAGCACGCATTCACCCCGCGGTTCGGTGACCTCGACACCGACGAGCAACTCGCGGAGCGTCCCTCGCCGGACCTCCTCGTGCAGCTTGGTCAACTCGCGCGCCAGCGCCGCGGGCCGGTTCTCACCGCAGTGGGCCACGAGGTCCGCCAGCGTGGCCAGGACCCGACGGGGCGATTCGAAGATCACCGTCGTCCGCGGCTCCGACGCCAGGGCCTCCAGCCGATCGGCGCGCGAACTCCCCTTCCGAGGCAAGAAGCCTTCGAACACGAACCGATCGGTGGGCAGACCGGAGAGCACGAGCGCAGTGGTGACCGCCGACGGGCCGGGAACCACCTCGACCGCGAGACCCGCGTCGAGACACGCACGCACCAAGCGTGACCCCGGGTCGCTGATACCCGGAAGGCCGGCGTCGGTCACGACCGCGACCCGATCGCCCGCCGTGACCCGCTCGACTACCCACGCCGCGCTCTCGGCTTCATCGTGCGCGGGCACCGCTCGCAGTCGCCCTGCGGCCGATATACCCGCGTGGGTCAGCAGGGTGCGCGTGCGGCGGGTGTCCTCACACGCCAACACGTCGGCATCGCGTAACGCATCCAGGACCCGCTCACTCACGTCGGAGAGATTGCCGATTGGCGTGCCGACCAGCACCAGGGCCCCGGGTGCCTCGGGTGCCTCGGTCATGGGCGCAGTTCGACGCAATCACCGACGTGAAGATCCCACCGGTCGAACGCGCCGGCTTCGGCTTCGAGCGCGTACGCGGCCCGCACGACGAGCGGCGAGATTCGCCGCGGGACAAGGCTGGACCTGCGCAGCACGCGCCCGTCTCGGTCACAGAACGCAACGTCGATCGGGAATCGCATCCCGAAGGTGTGCACATTGCGGCACGGTCGCAAGACCATCACGCCGTCGATCCCATCGCGTCCGAGCAACCCGCGTGCACGGCCGCGCGAACCGCCCGGTTCCTCGGCCGCGGCCAGCACCTGCCCGTCACGCACGAGCCACATGGTGCTCACTCCTTACGCCGGCCGTCATCGTTCGACGGTATCGCCCCGTGCATCCGACCGGTTGACCCCGGCCCCTTCCCGGTACCATCCGAGCGTGACGTCGACCGACGCCGACGCGCCGAACCACCTCGCCTACTCCCCCAGTCTCGACGGGCTCCGCGCGCTCGCGGTCGCCGCCGTCGTGGTGTTCCACCTGCGCGAGACGGGACTCACCGGCGGGTTTCTCGGGGTCGACACGTTCTTCGTCCTCAGCGGGTTCCTGATCACCACCCTGCTCGTCCTGGAGTGGCGTCGGACCCGGGCGATAGGGTTGATCGCGTTCTGGGCCCGCCGCGCCCGGCGCCTGCTCCCGGCCTTGATCGCGGTGCTGGTGGCCGTCGGAATCTTCGCCCACTTCGAGGTCCCGACCACCCAACTCGGTCGACTGCGATGGGACGGGATCGCCGGCCTCTTCTACGTCGCGAACTGGCGATTCGTTGCGTCGAAGCAGTCCTACTTCGATCTCTTCGGCGCGGCCTCGCCGTTTCGTCACCTGTGGTCCCTGGCCATCGAAGAGCAGTTCTATTTGGTGTGGCCGCTCGTGAGCATGGCCTGCCTCGGACTCGGTCGAGGTCGGTTGCGGGTGCTGGCGGCAGTCGCCGCGGTGGGCACGGTCGTGTCCGTCGCGCTGATGGCGGGCTTCTTCAACGCCGACGATCCTTCCCGCGCGTATTACGGCACGGACACCCACGCGCACCCGATCCTCATCGGCGTCCTCCTCGCGCTCGTGCTGGTCGACCGGCCGACCCTCGGCCGGGGTGGGCAGCGAGCGCTCAACGCGAGCGGTGTCGTTGCGCTCGCGTTGATCGTGGCGGCGTTCGCGTTCGCGCACGCCGACAGCCCCACGCTGTACCGCGGTGGGTCACTGGCGTTTGCGGTCGCGGTCGCCGTCGTGATCGCGTCCATCATGCGAGCACCGAACGGCCCGACGGCCCAGCTCCTTCGGTTCCGACCGTTCGTCATGCTCGGCCTGATCTCCTACGGCGTGTACCTCTGGCACTGGCCGATCATCGTGTACGCCACCGACGCGCGCGTCGGACTCTCGGGCGCGGCGCTGGACCCATTCAGGCTCGGCCTCACCCTCGCGTTCGCGCTCGCGTCGTATTTCCTGGTCGAACGACCGATTCGCGTCCGGTGGCGTCGACGA
>JANLTQ010000111.1:0-4968 GCA_031363005.1 Acidimicrobiia bacterium
GTGGCCCACTACATCTCGCGGGCGTGGCATGACCTCGAAGCCGAGCGGCTGTGGCCGCATGTGTGGCAGTTCGCCTGCCGCGAGAGCGATATCCCGGAAGTCGGTGACCACACCAACTACGACATCGTGCGCGCCTCCTATGTGGTCATGCGCACCGCCCCGGATGAGATCAAGGCCTACCCGAACGCGTGTCTGCACCGGGGCCGAAGGCTGAAGGACCATGACGGGCGGTGCAGTGAGATCCGCTGTCCGTTCCACGGTTTCGCGTGGAATCTCGATGGCACCCTGAAGGATGTTCCTGCCCGTTGGGACTTCGACCACGTGAACGACGACGCGTTCTCGCTCCCCGAGTGTCAGGTGGGCACCTGGGCCGGATTCGTGATGATCAATCCCGACCCGGACGCCGAGCCGCTGGAGTCCTTCCTGGGCGGGATCGTCGAGCAGTTCACCGATTGGGACCTGAAGGATCGCTACACCCAGGCTCATGTCGCGAAGGTCATCCACGCGAACTGGAAGGTCGCGCAAGAGGCCTTCTGCGAGGCGTTCCACGTGGGCGGCACCCACCCGCAGATCCTTCCCTACCTCGCCGACACCAATAGTCAGGTGGACATCTGGGACAACTTCGCCCGCGTGATCACGGCGGGCGGGTCGCCGAGTCCGCGGCTCGACTGGATCCCCACCCAAGACCAGATGATGCGCGCCATGACCGACACCCGCCACGATGAACCGTCGCCGCTACCGGTGAGCGAGGATCAGTCCATGCGGGCGGTCGGCGCCGAAGCCAGCAGGGATCGCTGGCGACCCGCGGCTGGAGACCGGGTTGACGACCTTTCGGACGCCGAGCTGATGGACAGTATCGACTACACGGTGTTTCCCAACTTCCACCCCTGGGGCGCGTTCAATCGGATCGTGTACCGGTTCCGTCCCAACGGTGACGACCATCGCAGCTCCATCATGGAATGCATCTTTCTCGCGCCCTTCTCGGGCGGGCGGCCGCCGAACGTGGCGGTGCATTTCCTCACCGAGACCGAGACGTTTATCGACGCCCCCGAACTCGGGATGCTCGGCAAGGTGTTCAACCAAGACTTGTTCAACATGGCATGCGTGCAGCAAGGGCTCGAAACCATGCACAAGCCCGGCGTCACGCTCGGCAACTACCAGGAATCCAAGATTCGCTGGATCCACCACACCCTGACCCGCTTCATCGAGGACCGGTCGTGAAGGGCCTCTACCACCCACTCACGGGAGCGTTGTACGAGCGCGACGGTGAAGAGGCAATTCTCGTCACCGTCGGCGGCCGCTGGGGCCGGTTCCAATCCGACGGATGCTGGGTCGAGGGCGAGCTGCGCGAATGCGATCCCCAGCTCTGTGGCTGGGTGGCCGGCCCCCAAGTCCCCCACCACCGCATCGCGCCGGCGAACCTCGATCCGAGACCGCCTGCGCCGGACGGCGTCGATTCCGATCGCCACCGGTGAGTCGTTCCAGAGCCAGCGCGTCCGACCTCCTCGGCGGCTGACCGCCACTAGATTCGCCAGCCGAGTGACTGCTTCTCCGGAATTCGAGACGATCCGCTACGGACACGGCGAATCCATCGCCACGATCACGCTGGCGCGGCCTGCCGCCGCCAACGCGCAGAACTCCAAACTCATCACCGAACTCGATGCCGCGTTCGATCGCGCCGAGGCCGACGCCGACGTCAGAGTGATCGTGCTCGGCGCGGACGGTAAGCACTTTTCCGCCGGTCATGACCTCAAGGAGATCCTCGCCGGCGAGGAGTACTGGGCGGCCAAGCGCGCCACACCCGAAGGCAAGCTCGAACACGAGCAGACCATGTACTGGGACAAGCTCGTGCGCATCCGGGATTGCCCGAAGATCACGGTCGCCGCGGTCCAGGGCGTGTGCTCCGCTGCGGGTTTCATGCTCGCCGCGATGTGTGACCTGATCGTCGCTGCCGACGACGCCCAGTTCTCCAATCCTGTCGCGCGCATGAGTGGCGTCGGTGTGGAGTTGCTCATCGAACCGTGGGAACTGGGACCGCGGCGCGCCAAGGAGTTCCTCTTGTGTGCCACCAGCCTGGACGCACAGGAAGCCCATCGCATCGGCCTGGTCAACCGGGTCGTGGCGCGTGCGGAACTGGCGGCCGAGGCGAACTCGATGGCAGCGTCCGTGGCGCTCGTCCCGCCGATCACTGCCGCAGCGATCAAGGACACCATCAACCACACCGTGGACACGATGGGCCAGCGCGAGTCGTGGCGCTACCACTTCATGGTGCACCAGTCCGTCAGCAACTCCGAGGAAGCGATGAGCCGCACGGCGCAGCGTCGCGCCGGGGGGATGGACGCGGTCAAGGCCGAACAAGCGGGCGAAATCGCGTGAGCGAACTGACGTGAGCACATCGGGCGGACCGCTCACGGGACTTCGCGTGCTCGATCTCGGTACGCGAATCGCAGCACCGTTTTGCGCCGGACTCCTCGGCGAGCAGGGCGCCGACGTCATCAAGATCGAACAGCCCGGCACCGGCGATTTCATGCGTGAGATCGGACCGTTCACCGACGACGGCTACTCGCTCTTCTGGGCCGTCGAAGGACGCGGTCGTCGCAGCGTCACCTTGGACCTCCGCCAGGACGCCGGCCAGGACGTCTTCCGGTCGCTCGCGGCAACCGCGGACGTGATCGTCGAGAACTTCCGGCCCGGGACGTTGGAACGTTGGAACATCGCGCCGAGCGCGTGCGACCCGCGCCTCGTGTGGGTGCGGATCTCGACGTTCGGCCAGGACGGGCCTGCATCCAAGCGTCCGGGACTCGATCGCGTCGGGATCGGCCACGGCGGACTGTTGCACCTCACCGGCTATCCGGATCGGCCCCCCGTGCGGGTCGGCGTCACAATTTCGGACTACCTCACAGGCGTGTTCGCGGCGCAGGCGGCCACTGCCGCGCTCTACGCGCGCGACGCGAGGGGCGGCACGGGCGCAGTCGTGGACGCGGCGCTGTACGGGTCGGTACTCCGCGTCCTCGAGTGGACCATCGCCGGCTACGACCAACTCGGCATCGTGCGGGGCCGGGAAGGCAATCGTCTGGCCAACAGCGCGCCCCTCGACAACTACCCGACCGCCGACGGCAAGTTCGTATGCATCGTTGCGGGCTCGGACGCGAACTTCTCGCGGCTCTGCGCCGCCATGGAGCGGCCTGATCTCCTCGAGGATCCCCGCTTCACCCGACTGATTGACCGAGCTGCGAACGGTGACGCCATCAACGGTCTGGTGGCCGAGTGGACGCGCTCACTTCCGGCCGCCGCGGTCGAAGCTGCGTGCATTGCGTGCGACGTTCCGGTGGCAACCGCGTATACGGCCGTCGACATGTTCTCGGACCCACAGTTCGCGGCACGCGGCGACTTGGTGAGTGTCGACGACCCGGTGATCGGCCCGGTCCGTCAGCAGGCGCCGTACCCACGCTTCGTTGGCCGGCCGGTGCCCGTTCCGTCAGGGGCGCCGCGCCTGGGCGCCGACACGGATGCTGTGCTCGCTGACCTCGGCCTCGACGCGGCGGCGGTCGTCGCGTTGCGGGCCGACGGCGTGATCACGTGACCCCGAATGCACCGACCCAGCCCGTCGTCGACGGGGTGTTCACGGTCGACCCGCCCCGGCTCCTCGGCGCGCACTGCAGTGATTGTGGGCAGACCAGCTTCCCCCGCCTCGACGGGTGTCCATACTGCGGCAGTGAGACGATCGCAGCGGTCGAACTCGCCGATCACGGAACCCTGTGGGGATGGACCACCGTGCTGCACGCACCGCCCGGGTATCTCGGTGCGGTGCCCTACGGATTCGGCGTCGTCGAGCTCCCCGAAGGCGTGCGCGTGGTCACCCGACTCGCAGTTCCCGACGACTCGTGGACATTCGGACAACCCATGCATCTGCGCACCGCCGAGTTGGGCGTCGACCCCGATGGCGTCATGGTCACGACGTGGGAGTTCGCGCCGTGACCGAGCCAACTCGCGTGCCCGTCGACGTCGTCGGGATCGGTCTGCATCCGTTCGGTCGGTTCGAGGATCTCACCGTTACGGACATGGGCGTCGCCGCCGTCCGAGCCGCATTGCGCGACGCCGGCATCGACTCGACTGACCGACCCGGATTTCAGGCTGCATTCTGCGGGACTGCGTATTCGGGCGTGGCCGCCGGCCACAAGGTTCTCGGCGCGTTGGCGCGTACGGGCATGCCGATCGTCGACGTCGAGGCCGGATGTGCAAGTGGCGGCGCTGCACTCATGCTGGCGGCGAGCGCGATCCGCGCTGGCCAGTACGACACGGTGTTGGTCTTCGGCATGGAGAAGATGCCGCGCGGCATTATCCGATCGAGTTTCTTCGAACCGTGGCGCGAGCAGGCCGGACTCGCCGCCACTCCTGCGTACTTCGCGTTACGCGCGCAGCGACTCATGCGCGAGCGGGGACTCACGAAGGAGCACCTGGCGCAGGTCGTCGTCAAGAACCGGAGCCACGGTGCGTTGAACCCGGATGCGATGTACCAATCCGAGACGACGGTCGAGGCGGTTCTCGCGAGCCGGGTGGTGTGCGAGCCACTGCACCTGCACATGCTCTGCTCGCCGAACGAAGGCGCGGCCGCAGTGGTGCTTCGACGAGGCCGTTCCGGCTCGGGTTCGGGGTCGGTTCGGCTCGAAGCTGCGGTCCTGCGCTCGCACTTACCTGGGAGCGTGCTCGGCGAAGCCACTCCGTTGGCAGGTATCGACGACTCGGACATCACGCCGCCGTCGACCCTTGCCGCCGAGGCGGCCTACGCCGAGGCCGGCATCGGGCCGCAGGATGTCGACGTCGTCGAGTGTCAGGACACCGACGCGGCGCGCGAGTTGCTGGGCTGGGAAGAACTCGGACTCTGCGCGCCCGGCGACCAGGCCCGGATCTTGGCATCAGGTGACGGGCACCTCGGAGGCGCCCGTCCGATCAACCCGTCGGGCGGAC
>JANLTQ010000118.1:0-1817 GCA_031363005.1 Acidimicrobiia bacterium
TTCCTCCCGGCGCCGCCCGCGTTCTCCATGTTGCACGCGCTCGAGATCCCGCCGTACGGCGGCGACACCATGTGGGCCAACCAGTACCTCGCCTTCGAGACGCTGTCCGTCGGCCTGCAACGCGCACTGGCAACGATCGACGGCGTGCACAGCGCACGGGACGCGTACTCACCGAAGATGCAAGCGGTGCACGACATGTTCGCCGGTATGACCGTGCACACCAGCGAGGACGCGAACCGCACCCAGCGCCATCCCACCGTTCGCCACCACCCGGAGACCGGCCGCCCGGCGCTCTACGTGAACCAGCAGTACACCGTCGGTCTGGCCGATTGGTGGCCCACCGAACAGAAGCCACTCTTGGACTTCCTCTTCGCGCACTCGACGCAGGACTCGTTCACCTGCCGTTGGCAGTGGCAGGTGGGCGACGTCGCGTTCTGGGACAACCGATGCGCGCAGCACATGGTGATGGGCGACGTCCGCAACCATCGCCGATACCTGCACCGCACCACCGTCGCCGGCGACGTACCGGCTTGATGGCTCCTCCGCTCGACCATTGCGAGCGTCGTTGCGTCGGGACGCTCCGGAGCTGTGAACCTCCGCTCGTTCCTCGCTACGGTTCCTCGCGCGCAGAGGCGCGTTTCTGATTCCAGGGGGTCACACATGACGACGGCACTCATTACTGGCGCATCGAGTGGCATCGGGCTCGAGATCGCACGGGTCCTTGCACCGGATCATGATCTCGTGCTCGTCGCCCGGTCGGCCGCCAAACTCGACGCGCTGGCGACCGAACTGGGAGGCGCGCGCGTCATCGCGGCGGACCTCTCGGACCCGTCGGCGGTCGCGAAGATCGCCGCCGAGATTGCCGACGTCGACGTGTTGGTGAACAACGCCGGGGTCGGTGACTTCGGTGCTTTCGCCGAGGCCGATGCGGACCGCACGCTCGCGATGATCCAACTCAACGTGACGTCGCTCACTGCGTTATCCCGCGTGTACCTGCCGGGGATGTTGGCGCGCGGTTCGGGCCGGGTCTTGAACGTCGCGTCGACCGCGTCGTTCCAGCCGGGACCGCTGATGGCGGTGTACTACGCCACGAAGGCGTACGTGTTGTCCTTCAGCGAGGCGTTGACCGAGGAGACGCGCGGTTCCGGCGTCACCGTGACCGCGCTCTGTCCGGGTCCGACGGCATCGGGATTCCAGGCCGCGGCCGACATGGAACTCTCACCGCTCGTCGCCAACAAGAAGCTGCCCACCGCGGCCGAGGTGGCTGCGTTCGGCGTGAAGGCCATGGAAAAGGGCGACGCCGTCGCGGTGCCCGGCCTCCTGAACAAGGTCATGGCCGCGGCGGTGCGGGCAACACCACGTCCGGTGATGCGCCGCCTGGTCCACAAACTCCAGGCCACGAAACCCGCAAAAGACTGACGGGCGGACGTTCGGCCGGTCAGGTCCAGGTCGATCGGTCGCGGCGCGGTGCATCAAGGCTGATGCCGCGCAGCATCAGCACCTCGGTAACGATGAAGGCCACGCCCACCGCGACGATCGACGCGAGCGCCACCACGTAGGCGAGGCCGAGCCTGACCGCGTGGAGTCCGTCGGCCGTGTCGATCGTGGTCGACACCGTGATGGCTCCGAACGCGAGCACGAGCACGGTGATCATCCCGATGAGCAGGCTCGGCAACCCTTCCGAGACGCGCGGCTGGCCCGTCCCCCGCAGCCACACCAGCAGTCCGGACACCCCGAACGTCCAAAACCCCACGACCGCGAACGCACTCACCGCGTCGCTCGGCCGGTGCCAACCCGCCGCCAAAGTCATCGCGGCG
>JANLTQ010000528.1:0-4214 GCA_031363005.1 Acidimicrobiia bacterium
GGGAGGTCTCGAGATCGTCGGAAACGAGCAACGACTGGTGAACGATGGCCCGACCCGACGCCAACTCAAACGCTCCGAACGAACGATTCGCCGTGCCACCACCGGTGGCGTAGGCCACCGCTTTCTCCCATTCACCACCAATATCGAGTTTCCGCACCTCCGCGTGATCGATGAGGTACTGGTCGAAGGCGGTGCGCGCACGGGTGGCGGCCGGATCGGGTGTCACCGCCGCCACACCGGTGTCGAGTGCGACACGCGCCGCGCCCGAGACCGAGACGAAGCGATCTTCGTAGCCCTGACCCGACCCACGGTTCACCAAGGTCAGGGCCTCGGCGCTCTTGGCGTCGAAGCCGTCACTCCGAGCCGTCGCCAACGCCACCGTGCGTGCGAACGCGCCGACGCGCACCTTTTTCGCGGCCGACTGCGACCAGCTCATGCCCCCGATCGTCGCCGCCCCCATGATCAGGACGAGCGCCGTCGCCGCCACGAGGGCAACGTTGAAGACGCGGTGGGTTCGGCGGTAGATCCAGACCTGGACGATGAGCAGGGTCGCCAAGGCGAGCAACGTCACGATGGTCACGATGGGTAACGCCGCCGAACGGGACGCGTCGTCGACCCGGTTCCGGGCCCCGGTCACCAACGAATCGAGTGCAGGCAGTGCCTGTTGCTGCATCACCTTGGAGGCTTGGCGCAAATACGCGGCGCCGACCGGAAACCCCTGGCGGTTGTTGGCCCGCGCCGACTCGATCAAGCCGGTGTAGGTCGTCACGACTTCGTTGACGCGTCGCAGGACGGGCGCGTCACCACCGTTGGCGCCGGCAGATTCAGCCAGGACACGCGCCGCAGCTGAGATACCGGCGGTGTACGCAGCTCGAGCGTCGGCGGGTTCCAGGCCGCCGACGAGGAACGCGTTGGTGGCGTTGGCGTCCGCCTTGACGAGGTTGGTGCGAATGCTCTCGACCCGGACGAGCTGCGCCGCGTCACTGCGCTGGCCGTCGACATTTCGGTCCAACGCCAGCGCGCCGGAGAACGCCGCGACACCGAACAGGACGCACATGAACACACTGATCGCCCCGCGCAGGCGGAGGCTCCCCGGAGTCCCTGCGAACCAACCGCTGACGACTCGGCGAGCGCGCGAGGGACTCGAAATAGTGGGCACGGAAGCGGACGGGTCCGGCCCCGGCCGCGCGCGTGTGGCCGGCGAGACGACGGGCGGCGGCATGTTCACGTGGGCAACCCTTGCACCCCGGACACGGGCGACGAGGAAGCGTCAGACGCTGTCAGATCCGTCGCGGCCAGATCGCTCGCGTCCGAGTCGTCGAAGTCCTCGGGTCGGAGCTCCTTCAGCTGTTCCACACTCGGCCCCTCGACATCTCGCAGTCGCCACGCCTGACGCACGACCGCTGACTCGAACAACGTCCGCACGAAGCGACCATTCCCGAAACCTTCGAGTCTCGGGGTCACGGCCAGGATGGTGCGCAGTCTGGTGATGGCGGCGTCGGTCGGCACGAAGTCGGCGCCGGCCGCGATCCGTCCGAAGATCTCGACCAGCTGGTCGTCGGAGTAGTCATCGAAGGACAGGGTCAGGCGGAACCGACTCTCGAGCCCGGGATTCGACTCGATGAAGGTCACCATCGGTGCGGGATAGCCGGCCACGATCACCATGAGGTCGTCGCGGTGGTCTTCCATCTCCTTGACCAGCGTGTCGATCGCTTCGCCACCGAAGTCGTCCCCGGCCAGGGCATACGCCTCATCGATGAAGAGCGCGCCACCCATGGCCTGCGCGATCACTTCGGCGGTCTTGATCGCGGTCTGTCCGACGTAGCCCGCAACCAGCTCGGACCGATCGCACTCGACGAGATGACCCTTCGGCAGCACCCCGACCGCTTGGTAGATCGCGGCGACGAGCCGAGCGACGGTGGTCTTACCCGTGCCCGGATTCCCGACGAACACCAGGTGACGAGTGAGGCCGGGATTGCGGAGGCCGTGCGTGCCGCGCAGCGCCTGGATTCGCAGCACCTGGGTCTGGTGGCGAACCTCGTTCTTTACCGCGTCCAGGCCCACGAGGGCATCGAGCTCATCGAGGAGTTGTTCCAACGACTTCGCGGGTGGTGGCGCCGGATCAGTCGCGATCGGCGTCGCCGGATCGGTTGACGCAGCCGCCGTCGGATGGGCTCCGACCCCCGAGAACGTCTGCGGCGCGAGTGGTACGAGGGACGGGAGAATCGTGTCGGCAAACGCCGGTGCCGTTCCGGGACCACCCGGCATCGCCCCGCGGAGCTGGGTGTTGCCGACGACCGTGGCCGTCGACAGCGCCGTCATCGTCAACTCGCCGAGCGACGCGGCCGCCATCGCGAGTGCGGCAAGACGACGCGCGTACTCCGGGGCGGAGGCGGTTCCGAGCAACCGGCGCAGAACCGGAGTGGTGATGTTCGAGTACCGAATCCCGACGAACGCCGCATTGCCGAACTCCACTTCGGGGAGACCGAACGCGGATGCCCACTCGGCCGCTGCGCCACGAGACGACCGGCAGACCTCGGCGGCCACCGCGGCCGCTTCCGCGCGGATGTTGATCCGCTCGCCGGGGACGAGTTGTTCCAAGCGATCCAGGGCGACGCGGACGTCGTCGTCAGCCCGTCCGGACGCGTCGCTCACGCGCGCCGATTCGGATCGAGAGCAAGAGCACCGGAGCCGAACTTCTCGGCCAGAAACTGACCGTGCGCGATCAGCGCGTCCGCATCGGCACGGCACGCGGCGTCGAACACGTCGTCCATCTTGGCACCGAGCAGATCGAGTTGGTCACAGAGGATCGTGAGCGACGTCTTTCCGTTCGAGACCGGCCGACGGTCGGCGAACTCTCGCGGCAGCCGCAGGTACGCGGCGACGGCTTCCGGGAGGTAACTCGTCGCGGTGCGCACAACGGTATGAGCGGTTGCGCTCCCCGCGCCCAACTGGTCGAGCCGCGGGATGGTCTGACGCACCGTGTTCGCCACCCGCTGGACACGCGCGTCCACCGGGCCGGGCACCTTGCCCGCCATCGTGGCCTGCAGCGCATCCAGCGCGGCGAGGGTGGCCGCGTCCTCATCGACCGGAACGGGCACGTCCCGACGGCGGTTGCGAGCGCGCACCACGAGGTGACCGATCGCGTAGACCGGCGCCGCCGCGATGATCCCGATGGTGGCGGGCACCGCACCGAGCACGCCCGCGGCGGCACAACCGACCGCGGTCAGGGCCATCGCGGCCACCGAGCCGCCGGCCACCTGCGCGGCGACGCGCGCGTCATGGGATTCGGTCGTCACCGGGACGGCGCCGGCGCGCGGGGTCACCGGGGCGATCACCCTCGGGGCGGGGTGCCCAGGTCGAGCACGTCCGTGCCGCCGGCATCCCGTGCTTCCGAGGCCCGCACACGAGCGAGGTAGGTCTGGGACTTCTCGATCTCGGTTTCGAGCACGGTGACGGTCTGGCTCATGGACTCGAGGGCCTCGGTCTTGAACGTGTCGATCGCGTCCATCGACCGGTAGATGTTGTCGAACGCGGTCCGCAACGACTCAAGGCCGATCGTGGTGGACGCCGCCTGCTTGTTGATGTCCACACTTTGGGTGGCGAGCAGCTCCGACGTGCTCTCGATGAGCTTCGAGGTCGTGGTGTTCAATGCGGTGATCTGGTCCAGCACCAGCTTCTGATTTGCGAGCGCCTGGGCAACGACGACCGCGGTTCGCAGTGCGGCGACCGTCGTCGTGGTCGCGCGATCGACGCCCTTGATCAGTTCGAGGTTGTTCTTGCGGATCAGGTCGATCGCGAGATAGCCCTGGATCGACACCGCCTGTTGGGTCAGCAAGTCCTGATGCTTCTGCCGGGCGAAGAACAGCACGTCGTCCCGCAGAGCCTTCGCCTTCTCCGGATCGGTCGCCTCGATCTGCGCGATCTTCTCCACCAACGCGGCGTCGAGACGCTGAGCGATGTAGATGTACTGCGTGACCCGTTGCATCGTCTCCCAGAGATGCACCTTTTCCTGTTCGAGCGCAGCGTTGTCCTTGCGCAGCTCGTCCTGACCGTCGTAGAGCGCCTTGATGATGCCGTCGATGTGGGACTGCGCGCTCTCGTACTTGCGGAAGTAGTCCACCACCTTGTCGCCGAACGGGATCATGCCGAGCAGCTTGCGCGTGCCGGTGGCCTGCTGCGGATCGAGATCTTCGATCGTGCGTCTCAGGTCG
>JANLTQ010000532.1:0-2900 GCA_031363005.1 Acidimicrobiia bacterium
CGGAGGTCGTCGCCACGGGTGAGCGCCGCTTCGGCGGCTGGGGTGGACTCGTCTCCGGGACCGCCACCGAGGTCGCAGATGCGCTCGCCCGCGAAGCGGCGTCCGGCGTCGAGGGCTTCGTCCTCCAGTTCACCGACTTCGGTCGACCCGAGACCGTCGAATACTTCATGGCCGCGGTCGCGCCCGCGCTGACGCGATGAGGAGTTCGGCTCCCAGGCAGCATCCGAGCCGATCCGAGCGGAGCCTGCGGAGCGAGCCGCGAGGTAGGGAGCCCACGAAGGTCGCGCTGGCCATGGTTGGCGACCGGACGAACAATCAGGTCGTCGCTCAGCTGGTGCGCGGGAACCCGAGGTCCGGACCACGAGTGGCGGGGTCGCCCCAGCGCGTCGTGACCACCTTGGTCCGCGTGTAGAAGTGCACACCGTCCGGACCGTGCACGTGCGTGTCGCCGAACAGGCTCTGCTTCCAGCCACCGAACGAGTAGTACGCCATCGGCACCGGGATCGGAACGTTGACTCCCACCATCCCCGCATCGACCTCGTGTTCGAAGCGCCGGGCCGCCGCACCATCTCGGGTGAAGATGGCGGCACCGTTCGCATAAGGGTTCGCCGAGACCAACGCGGCTGCTTCGTCATAGGTCTCGGCGCGGACAACACACAACACCGGACCGAAGATCTCATCGGTGTAGATCGACATCTCGGGGGTCACGCGATCGAAGAGGCACGGTCCGAGAAAGAACCCGGGTCGGGACGCCAACTCGCGCCCGTCGACGACGAGTTCCGCGCCCGCCGCGACACCGGCGTCCACGTATCCCCGCACCCGGTCACGGTGGACTTCGGTGACGAGCGGACCCATCTCCGCCGACTCGTCGTCTCCCACCCCCACCGTGATCGCGCGAGTTCGAGTGGCGATGGCGTCCACCAGTTCGTCACCGACCCGACCGACCGCCACCACCACCGAGATCGCCATGCACCGCTCGCCGGCCGATCCGTAGCCGGCGCTCACGGCGGCGTCGGCCGCCACTTCGATGTCGGCATCGGGCAGGACGACCATGTGGTTCTTCGCCCCGCCGAGGGCTTGGACCCGCTTGCCGTGCGCTGCCCCGGTTTCATAGACGTAGCGGGCAATCGGGGTTGACCCCACGAAGCTGAGCGCACGGACGTCGGGGTGCGCGATCAGACCGTCGACGGCTTCCTTGTCGCCGTGCAGGACCGTGAAGACACCATCCGGCAGACCTGCTTCACGCCAGAGTTCCGCGATCAGCATCGACGCCGACGGGTCGCGCTCACTGGGCTTGAGGATGAACGCGTTGCCGCACGCGATCGCCACCGGGTACATCCACATCGGGACCATCGCCGGGAAGTTGAACGGCGTGATCCCGGCCACGACACCGAGCGGTTGGCGAATGGAGTGGACGTCGGTGCCCGTCGACACCGATTCCGAGTAGCCGCCTTTGAGCAGATGCGGGATCCCGCACGCGAACTCGACGACCTCCTGACCACGCGCCACCTCACCCAGGGCGTCGGACACCACCTTGCCGTGTTCCGCGCTGATGATCCGCGCCAACTCGAGCTTGCGGCGCTCCAACAACTCGCGGAACGCGAAGAGGGTCGCCATCCGTCTGCCGAGTGGCGTCTGCATCCACTCGCCGCTCGCACGAACTGCACCGGCAACCGCCGCCTGCAGCTCCTCCGGGCCTGCGAGCGCAACCTGACTCACCACCTCGCCCGTCGCCGGTGCGAAGACGTCCGCAACTCGGCCCGGGGTGCCGCTCCACTGTTTGCCGCCGATCCAATGCTGTATCGGGTTCATGGAAACTCCAGTCGAGGGTCGGCGGATCGCGCGAGAACCCTGGGAAGATCGTGGACATGGACTTCGAACGGGCCCTTCAAGACGAAACCGTCGGCATCGTCGCGGATCCCATCCGCCCGGATCAGCCGCCCGCCACCCTGCTCATCGCGTTCGGCGGACTGGCCAGCCGGCTCGACGGCATCCCGCCGTTCGAGTTCCTGTCGGCGCTCTCGGACACCGCGGCGCGTCGCGTGTTCGTCCGTGACCTGAACCAGTCCTGGTACCAGGAGGGCGTGCGGGGCGTTTCGAGCACCATTGACACGACGACAGCCGCGCTGCGCTCCCTTGTGGCCGAATCCGACGCCCGTCGGGTCGTGACCCTCGGCGTCTCCGCCGGTGGCTTCGCCGCGATCTACTTCGGGTGTCAGCTCGACGTGGATTTCGTGCTTGCGTTCGGCCCCCAGACCTTCACCAGCCGCCGGCTCCGGCGTTGGTATCGCGACCGCCGCTGGGTCGAAGAAATCGCCCGCATCGACACGCTCGATCCGGCCACCACGTGCCGTGACGTCAAGCCGGTTGTGGCGGCGCGCGCGAGTGAGGATCGCACCCTGATCGAGATTCACTACGGCCGCCGCAGTCGGGTTGATCGCGCGCACGCTCGCCGGCTGCGACGGTTCGGCGGCGTCACGCTGATCGAACACGACGCCGGCCACAACCCGGCGAAGGCATTGAAGGACGCGGGCGAACTTGACGCGGTCTTGCGGCGGGCGGTCACCCCGCCGACGTGAGTCATCAGAGCCCCAGCCGGCGTTGTCGACGCGCGCCGACGATCGAACCGATCGCCATGACCGTGACACATCCGAACAATATCATGGATGCGAGCACGTTGATCTGGGGCGGCGTCGCCACACGGGATTGTCCGAAGATCTGCACCGGGAAGGTCTGGGTGCTCGGGCCCGAGACGAAGTACGTGATGATGAAGTCGTCGATCGACAACGCGAAGGACAACAAGAACGCGGCGAGGATCCCCGGCAAGATCAGCGGCAGCGTCACCTTCAGGAACGTCCGAGCTGGGGGCGCGCCCAGGTCCATCGCCGCGTCCTCGAGCG